>JAEOUI010000417.1 GCA_016839425.1 Promethearchaeota archaeon | reverse complement strand
AGAGGAAGTTTAAAAAGATTATTTGAAATATCCGAAAGAGGATTGCCTTTTAAATTGAGATAACAAAGAGATTGAAATTGAATAATTAAATGTGGAACACTTGTTAATTGATTATATTCTAAAAAAAGATATTCAAGATCTTCCAAAGAAAAAAAAAATGTTTCGAGATTATTTATGGTATTATGAGAGATATCCAAATATTTTAAAGATTTTAATTGATTAATCCATATTGGTATGGTGGAAATTTGATTATATTTTAAGATTAATTTTTTCAAGAAAGTGAGATTCTTTAAAGGTTCGGGAAATGTGGTCAATTCTTTGAATGTGAAATCTAATTCTACAATCATATTATTCGAAATGTTGTATTTTAAGCGCCAAAAAGACCTTTTTAGCAAAATAAGCGTGTAAAAATTGATCAATATTTCTTTTAATTCTAAATTACTCAAATTATTAAGACTTGAGGTATTAAATTGAAAATTATCACATTTTAATTTAGTGATCTGAGAAATCAATTCAGATTTTTTTGAAGAATCATCATTCATTGTGCGAATTTGGAATAAAAGCGTGTCGTATAGTATATATAGGCATTTTATTGAAGTTTCGTTTATAAACGCCCATTGAACTATATCAATTGAAGTTTGAAGAAAATGTTGACATATGATTTCACCCGTTATTGCTCTAATTTCTTCGCTTGTATCGGAAACGAGATGATTCTTTAGGAGATCAAGAAAAGATTGATCATATAAACCAATTTCATCCAGTAGTTTAAGTGCTTCTATCCTGTCTTTTTCCTTATCGCTATCTTCGAAAATAGATGCAAGTTGTTCGAAAGCAGAAGTTTTATCAATTTCATTTTTAAGGAAATTAGTAAAAATTTTTTGGGGAGTGAGAAACATTACATTTACACGATTAGATTGTTTTATCGATTGCATATTGATTATAAGATGATAATGAATCTTGTTCGATTCCTTTATAATTAATTTTCACTTTTTGTAAAGTAATAGCATTCATTAACGACTCTGGTAAGAATTTAACTTTATTACCCCAGAGATTAATCTCTTTAAGTGATTTCAGCGAATAAATCCAATTGGGAAGCGAAGTAATATTATTCCAGCTCAAATTTAAGATTTCCAAGGAATGTAAATGTTTGAAATCATTTGGAAGGTGTGAAATATTGTTGTTCCTTAAATCCAGTTTCTTAAGTAATCTCAATTTCCCGATAACCGATGGTATATTATTTATATTCATATCATAAAGTTCAAGCTCTTCAAGAGAGTGAAGTGAACCGAACCAATTAGGAAGAGATTGCAAGGATTTGTTTCGACCTAAGCTCAATTTAGTTAAATTTTTAAGATTAAGCATCGTTTTAGGCAAAACTTCAAAATTATTTGTACCCAATTCAAGAATTTTTAAAGAAGATAGATCTCCTATTGAATTGGGAAGATGATTTAATTGATTTCCATGCAGATCTAGCTTTTCAAGAGAGCTCAGGGCACCAATAGCTTCAGGAAGGTGTGATAGTTTATTTGATCTTAAATCAAGAATTCTCAATGTTTTAATTGCACCTAAAGAATCAGGTATTTTTTTTATATTATTATATCGCAAGTATAACTCTTCAAGCGATTTCAATGATATTAACGATTCAGGGAGATTTATTAATTTATTATAACTAAAATCTAATTTTTTTAACGCACTTAATTTCCCGATGGTTGATGGAAGGTTTAGCAACCTATTAATTCGAAGATTTAATTTTTCCAAGGAATCAAGCTTGTCAATAAAGCGTGGTAAGGTTTTTTGAGTGTTTAAATTATTTAAATTGCTTCCTGATGAGAGTAAATTCAGTTCAGTAACAAATCCTTTTTTTAAGGTGAAATCAAGATTTCCACATTGTCTTTCCAAAAAGTCTATAATCTTAAAATTAATTAATATTTTAGCTAGTGTTTTTGCCCCTATGTCCCTAATTTCACCATTTTTAAGGCCATCTACATAATAAACGCACTTTTTATTATTTATTTTTGATAATTCTTTCATCAATATCGATTTTGAACGATTTATATCAATATCTCCCATAGCCAATACGATTTCTATAAAAACTTGCATTGAATTATCGTGCTCAAGCGAATGTGTCATGGCAGGGATGGATTTTTCAAGAAAATTTTGTCTTAAGCTGCGAATTGAAAGAATTTTTACTCTTTCGTTTTCTTCCGAAATTAAGAGGTTTTCTAATATATTAAAGACATATTCGTCCTTTGTCTCGATTTGATTCATTAACTCCAAGCACTTTATTCTTTCTGAATTGCTATCAGAATGCTCTAAAATTGAAATTAATAAAGATACTGCATAACTTGGTCTTATTAAATCATTGGATAGGTCGAGCATTATCTTATTTGCTGATATTTCCATTAACGATACCTGAATTATTTAAGCTAATATCCCTTTTATGATTATTTTATGAGAATTTTAACCTATAAAGGCTACGATTTTATTTTATAACGAATAACGAAATTTACAAATAAAATATATTCAAACAATGGAATTTATTATAGGGAAAAAATTTATCAACTATATACGTTCTATCATCATTCCACCAAGAATAATGGGACCACCAGACGAATTGTATAATTTTTCTGCCTTTTTGAGACGTGAAGCGCTATCCGAGTAGATTTTAAAGATTAAGTCACCTTCTTTTATTCTTGCGCCTTGTTTTTTAAATACTTCCACTCCAGAGGTTTTTGAATGAGGGCATCCAGCAGTTTTTGCTATCTGGTTGATGAGAGAATTATCTACGGCAGTAATATGCCCAAACTTAATTGCATAAAATTCCTTCTCGAAAGGACCAACTTTAATCTCTTCTGGCTTGATTTCGGGATTACCTCCTTGAGCGCTTATGATATCTTTCATTTTTTCATATGCCTTACCAGTTCTAAGTATTTCCTTTGCTAATTCTTGACCCTTGCCTTTTTCGGCCTTTCCACCCATCTCTAATAAAATCCCTGCCAAATCAGTAGATTTTTCTATAAGTGAATTAGGACCTGCGGAATAATCACGAAGAAGTTTTAAAGCCTCCCTTGCTTCTAGAGCGGGACCAATAGCGTGTCCGATTGGTTGATGGGCTAATGTAAGAGCGCATTCAGCAGTAATACCAACGCTTTTTGCTATGTCTTTAAATATAAGCGCAAATTTTCGTCCGTCAGTGGGAGTAGGAAATTTAGTCCCAGGTCCACAAGGAATGTCCAAAACAAGGTTTTTTACACCCATACTAAGTTTTTTAGTGAGAATGGAAGGAATCATCAATCCTATAGGATCCATGTGCAAGGGGCGTTCAATTTCGATAAGTATATTATCTGCTGGCGATATATCTAAAGCACCACCCCATACAATGCAGGCTTTTTCCTTTAAGACAAGCTTTTTCAGTTCTTCGGAATCAAAGGCGATTGGTGCTAAGACTTCCATACTATCAGCCGTCCCCGAAGGGCTTGTTATTGCACGCGTTGAAGTCTTGGGAATGAAGAGTCCTGCGGCGGCAACAATAGGAACGATGATAAGAGTGACTTTATTTCCGGGTACACCACCCGTGGAATGTTTATCGAATACATTTGGTCCAAAATTGAAAAATTCGCCACTATTAGTCTCAGCAAGTGTGAGAGCGGACATTTCATAATCGTCCATCCCATTGATTGCAACTCCAGTTATGAAACTAGCTAATTCGATTTGTGATAAGTGTCCAGAAGCAGCATCGTTAATGATCGCCGTGATTTCGCTACTTTCTAATTTTTTTCCTTGTATCTTTTTTTTTATAAAAGCGAAAGAATCGGGTGCCTCGGCGGGAGTTACTGAAATTTCGTCCGTCTTTAAATCGTGTGGAAATCGTTTGAATGTGTCAATGAAAATTCCGATCTCTCCAGGAGCAATTAAGGAATCCGTGTAAGATATGTCCAAAATTGCGATTAAAGGCTTGCTATACTTGGATTTTACAGATTTCAGAAGAACACGCTCGCCCGCTTTCTGTCCTAATCGAGCGGCATCTTCGGAGTTCATAACCACGACTAATATATTGCCTGTTTCAAACTGTAATTGTTTTATCTTAAGTTTCATTGTTTATTTACCTTTTTTAAAGCGATAGCAATTACATGAGAATAAGAATTTATAATTTTATTGATAAGGGGAATTCCTGTACTTGTTCTATTTCGTTTTGATCGGGATCTTTAAATTTTATTGTTGCTTTTATGTTAAAGTCACCCGCCTCAATTGGTTTAATTTGTATCTCCCATTTCATATCTTCGTGCATTCTTAGCGAATAGATTTGTTTTGAAGTCGTTCCTCTTATTAATTTCAATTGTTCGGGAAATTCTACTTCTATTATAACATCAAAAGTTTCCCCCTCACCTACATTCTCAACGGTCAATTCCAATGGAAAAGTTTGATCGATAAGTGGAGGTCTTAAATTTTTGGTCGACATTTCTAATTTTGAAGGCGGAGATAATATTTCCGGTTTGTTCACTTTTGATTCAACATAAAAAGTTAATAATTCGTTCATTTCACAGGTTAAAGTAATTGGTCCGATAAATGGCTCATCAATCTGAAAATTAATCTTAAATTCAATTTCAAAGAAGTGTTTTTCACCAATAGGTATATTAATAGGTGGAAGTGGTTTTTTTTGTATTGAAAGGTTGTCAGAAGATACAATATCAACTTTTTTTACTTTTAAAGAATTTATTTCATATTCAAAAAATGAATGATTAGACACATCTAATAAAGGTTTAGTGTCGAGTTCCAAGGTAGCTCGAATTAAATCGTTAGAAGAATATTCTTCTTTATTAAGCGTTAACATACTCGATAGGACGACTTGAGATGTAGCAGTTACTAAAGCTTTCTTAGCAAGCGTTATCTCAACATCGTTAAATTTGTACTTGCTAAATTCTTGTTCTATCTTGTCCAGATACCCACGCTCTTTCTTTCTTAAGGCAACTGTGAAGTCTTTTACTAATCTTACTTGTGGATGTTCTTTAAAAACATCGTTTCTAATATTCTTTTTCAATCGCTTTACTAGTGTCAATCCCTGATCGGGACGACCAACGGTCGTATAGCAAAGAAAGGAAAGCGTCGAAAACATCAAATAATTAAATTCCTTATCTTTTTCACCGCTCAAGCGACTAACGAGTTT
>JAEOUI010000416.1 GCA_016839425.1 Promethearchaeota archaeon | reverse complement strand
AATTACGCTTCTAACTGGTATAACTTTGAGGTTATTGAACACCCCGATAATTTTCTTTCCATATCAGAATCGAATTACGCAACTCAATGGGTTATCAAGAACGAATCAGAAACCCTTCAAACTATTACTGCTATAGAAGAAGATTTTGAAAATTCATCGTGGACTATGCAAGGATCTAGTTTAAACGACTTCATTAAAATTGAAACCACGGCTCAAGAAGATACTTATATTGCTAGCCTCGATCCCTTTAATAACTTCGGTTCTCAATCGTATATTGTAGTCGATAATGAAAGTTTTATATGGGGGCGATGTTTAGGCGTGTTGTATTTTGAACCTTGTGTCGAAAACCAATTTGAGATAGAAGAACAATATGGGCCTAGTTCCATGATATTAGATTACTATCAAACTCCTGATGGTTATTCTATTAATATTTCTGGTTGCAATGAGATATTTGACGAGAATCTATTAGATTGGTTCGACCTTGACGAGTTTAACTTTACTACTATTTCGCAAGAAGAACTCGATCATTCAATTCCCAGCATTATTAATGCTGGAAACTTTAGCGAATTTTCAACCTTTAAATTAGAATCTGAAAGTTCAAGCTTCATGTTTAGCACAAAAGAATTTAATGTAGATCTTGCTCCCAAACTCGTTCAATACTTGAAAAAGTTTGTCGAACGGGACGGATTTATATTTACGCAAACTGACGAACTGGAAACAATTTCTATGATAAGTAATCCTTATCAACAAGTAGATTCTGAAGTAACTGATCAAATCGAGATCACGCTTGAAACCACGGTTAGCGATCTCAACATTAATTTAATTTCTTCCGGCAATGTAGTAAGGACGCTTCCAATTTTACGAGATAACGCAAATTCCGAAGAGCAAACCGTTATATTGAATGTTAATAGCGAACTTTCTTTTAATCAACTTGAAATTATTGGATCATTCGATCCAAACGAATATTGTTATTTAAAAAATATTAAATACGAAAAATACGAACCTGAATCAATTTCAAACATTCAAACTATCACGCTTGCGCCTCTTGGATCGCAGTCGTTATTATTGGAGAAAGGAGCGTATGAGTTAGATATTTACGAAAGAAATATTCTTAAAAATTCGCTAAATCTCGCGATTACTGATTTTGTCGAAGATTCAACCGTTATATTTTCTCCAACATATCAACAAGAAATACGAGTTTCAATTTTAAATCAAGACGAATATCCTTTAAATTTTAACTTGTTTAAGGTATTTGTAACCAGGACGCTAAACGATGTAACTCAAAGAATCTTTCTTGACGATAAAGAATTTTATGCAGATATTGGAACAAGCCTTTATTTTGAGATTTACGACCAAGGGAATGCATTTGTGAAAAACCAAACCGAGCAAGTACAAAGATATGTTTATCTTGATGTTGAATTATATTCTTTAAAGATAAAGAACGACGCTCTGGATTATGTCAATCTATCTTTCACGAATATTGGAACTGAAACGACTGTTTTTAACGGAACTCTACAATCTCAAGAAATTTTAGAAATGAACTTAATTCCTGGTATTTATCTCATTAATTGGACTAACAACGAAAATAACCAAACTAAAGAGTTCAATGTAACGCTTTCTAAAAATATTGAATTGTCCCTTGCGTCGTCTTATAGATCCATTTATTTCTCAATATATTCCGCAGGCATGTCTATACCTCTTGGCTCCATTTCCTTTTATATTAACGACAAATTGAGCAACTTGGGATTAAACATCATAAATCAAGACGAAATTAATATAAGCGTTTTGGACATGTTCGACCAAATTTGCTTCTTCGAAACAATATCAACTATCGGAATGGACGAATATATGATCGTCATGGATTTAGTCTCGTTAAATATTTACAATGGTGCTACAAAATCGGTTGAATACCAATTAACAGCAAATGGCGTAGAAAAAGAAGGACTGCTTTTTACACACGAAGTTAAACAATTCGTTCTTTCTCGTGGAAATTACAATCTAACTTATATAAATCAAGAAAACTACCAAGAATATTATCTTAATTTGACGATAGAAAGTTCGTATTATGTAGAAATCGAAACGATCTACTACCCAGTCTTTTTTAATTTATTTGATTCAAACGGGCTAAGCCTAGAAACCACATCGTTTTCTCTTTGCATTAACGACGAACAAAAAAGCTTTGGAAGCAATGTTTTAGATAAAGATATTAATAATATTAAAGTTAGAGACATTTTTAAGGAAGTTGTATATTCTAGTACCGTTTCTCTCAAAGATCTTTCAGTATTTAATATTTATGTCGATACCTGTGAATTAATAGTCTTTAACAATTATTCGCACGACATCGTTTTATCCATAATCCAAAACGGAGAAAAAATATCCGTTTTATCAACAAAAAACGACTACACATTGTTTAGACTCATCTTAGGCAAGACCTACGAAATTGCGTCTTATTTTACTAACGGGACGCTTATTGAAAGTCTTAATTATAATATAGATAGAGATTTTCAAATAATCTCAATTGGCAATCCTGATATTCCCGAAATTCCTACAGAAGAAATACCGAAAATGAATTCTACCTTGGACTATATTTCGTTTGGAATAGGAGCCATGGGTTTATTATTGGGGTTGCCTGCAACCATCATGCTCGCTAGACGAGAAATTAGAAAGAAAAAGAAACAATTAAAAAAAAAACCAATTAAAAAATCTAAAAAAAATTTGTACAAATTTAAGTGAGGCAAAAATGAAAAGATCTATAACTGGAAAAATTATTTTGGTCTTATTACTTGCAACGCTATTCTTTCCTGCTCTAGCCGTATTTAGTATGAATGACGAGCAACCATCCTACGAAATCAACTCAAATTGGATGCAAACATCGAGCGACACTTGCAAGGCAATCGACACGCAATTAAGCACGGTTGAAAAGCTGGGAATGACTTCGAAAGACGATGGATCAAAGAAAGTAGTCTTTGAAACCAAGGCTACTTTTGAAATTCAAGTTCTTACAGTCCAAACATCAAACCTTAGCGTTATCCAAACCAAATCAACTGCGTATCCCTTTTATCAATGGTATTTCCTTCATGTTGAAAGTCTTGTTATTCCAACTGAATATACAACCACGACGACAAACGATATTTCTTTTAATCTTTCGCCCGTTTTTCCCGATTACGCAGGTCAATACCTGAACGGACAATTAATTAAAAAATCTGAACATGTTTACAATGTAGATTCTGCGAAACTAATTGATGTTAAAAGAGGAGAGTGTGGAGATGTTTTTGATACATTTACTGGAGAAAAAGCCGATATTAAAAAAGCTTCTGCACCATGGCGAGACACGGTTGATTCGTGGGCTGGTACGCCCGGTGACAATATAGGCTTTAAATCGCAAGGAACGGAAAACGCCACGATCATAGAACCTGGAACGGCAACAACGGAATCGATCGGAAAATCCACCCCAAATAAAAGACAAGGAAAACTTTCGATTACGGATTCAACTACCTTTCAACCACGAATCGAGCAAACCGTTGAAACATTTGATGTTACTTGGGAGTTGAATATGTGGATATTTGTTGTTACTACTACTGATACATTCACGAGGATTTCAGCTCTAACGATAAACAAGGATTATGTCGTGAGAACTTACGAATTGGAAACAACGCTTCAAACGATCATATATCCCGATGCTGATGATTACGACGACTTTATTAAAGATCCCTATATCAAGAAAGGCGAATGGGTATTTCAGCAAAAAACACCTACCACTACCGAAAAGCCTATAGGTGAGATCTTGTCGGACAACGCTCCTGCAATTGTGGGTGTCGTAATCGTATCCGTGATAGCGTTAGCCATCGTGCTACAAGTTATTAGAGTGAGGCGCAAGAGATCAAACATGCTAAATCCTAGTACCACAAGACCTGCAATATCTGGAGCCACGAATATGCCAAGATCCAACCCAAACCCGACAGCGAACAACCCACGACCAGAAGATATTCGAAAAATCTAAACAATTTTTTTATTTTTTTTTTAAATTTTTTTTTAAAATTAAAGAGGATGTAAAAGTGAAGAAACAAAACATAAAAACCAAATCGTACATGAAATTGTCTTTCCAAGAAAATCAAGAAACGACGATCCATACCAAGATTAGTTTTTATTTAGTGATAGTAGCTTCGATATTAGAAATTATTGTAGGACTTCTTTATTTGGTTTATTATCAACCAATAACGGAAGCAAATAAACAATTTGGAATTGTTACTGTCATGGAAGGTTTACTCGCATTAGGAGCACTATTCATCACTGATGCTATAGTGTTTAAAAAAGTTAATGTTAGCATTAGAAAAATTAATTTTCAAAAACCACATTCGTCAAAAATCTTTTTACATACGTTAATAATCGCTGTATACATGGCCCTGATCCAGCTTGCATTTACATATACTCCTGCTTCTATTAGAGAATTTAATAAGGGATTAGCGTATGCTTTTGCCGGTGTATGCGAAGAGGCATTTTACAGAGGATTTTTAATGTCGTGTTTTATCGTATTGGGAAGAAGCATGGACAAGCTCGAATATTCCATTAACAACAAAAGATTAATATCCGTTTCAAGATTTGAACTTTTTGGAGTCGTATTTAGTGCCGTGGCTTTCATGCTTTTCCATAAAAATTATTACGGAAACATTCTATTCATGTTATCGGTTCTATTTAGTGGACTTGGATTAGCGTTCTTCTTTCTTTATTGGAAGGATATTACGAGCTGTATTCTAGCTCATTTTATAGTTAACAGTTATTTTACAATCACAACAATCTACATGGTGGCGTTATGAGTCTTGATATCAAGATTCAAGAACAATTGTCCACGGTCATCGTGAGTTTTATAGCAAATGTCTTGATCCTGCTATTATTTTATTCTGTTTTTTCTCAAATAACAGAAGAGTACTTAAAAACCATAGATAATTACATGGCCTTATTCTTAATAGTTATTTGTCTTTTTATCATTAATCTGATCGTTGTCGTCCTGGTATCGCTTGCACTCATAAACGAAGAAAATCTGAAAAGGGCTTCTTACAAATCATCGGTTTTATCGCTTTTCGTCGTATTTATCATTGTCTTCATTGCGTCTTATATTTCTATAAATACGGTTTATCCCGAAGTATTCAGTAATTTAAATGTGATTGAAGCGTTTATATCGTTTCCAATCGTTTTGCTATATTTTTCCCTATATTTTTTTAAAAATCCGTTTTACCTTTTTTTTATAGTATCAGTCATTTATTTATTATTTTATGTTGGATTCATGGAATTGTTTTACGATAAACAAAATAGGAGAGGTGTTAAATCACGCAGAATCCGAAATTAAAAGGCAGGAACAGGGTAATGTTTTATTTAATTTACGCAATTTTCGATTCGCTCATCTTTTTGATGTTCTCGAATTCTTTCGGCATCTATGGGAGTTACGATGGAAAAGAATTAATATTAGATTTTTTTAATTTTTACATGCGAGTTCTTTTCTTTGATCTCGTTTGTTCGCCTATTGCCTGGTGTATTGCCTTTCTTTCCTATAGATATTTTAACGAAAAAGTACTCATTGAATCGGGAAAACATGTATCGCCACACGATTTAAACGAAGGCTTGACCAGATTTCCCTTATTTTCGGCTTTATTTTATGTAACCACTTTACTTAATTCAATGGTGTATTCCATTGGTGCTAGTTCAATTTTAGAAAACCTGATCTTCGGGACTGAAACTCTTCTTAGCTTGTTAATAGCGTTTTTAGCGATAAAATTAATAGTGTTTCTCGTTTCTCATTTAATAGTAGAATCAATTAAATATAGAAAACAAAAATACAAACAAAAACAACTACAAAAATACGAGTGAAAAAAATGGTTTCGTTTAAAAAAGAGAATTTTCGAGGCGAGAACTTAAAAAGAAACATGGAAAATATATTTTGCTTGTCGCTCGTTTTCGTTTTGATGTTTTTTCTTATATTTGGTATGCGGGGCGAAATACCAGTTGAAGCCTTCGGGTTTGTCATTATTGGTTTTGTATTATTAGGTGCAATAATGTACGCATGGGAACAATCCTATTTGCGAAAGGGAGAGAACGAGAATAACGCTCTTCCAGTCATTAAAATGTATGTCACCATGCCAAATGGAAAACCGGAACGCCTCAGACTAATAGGGACTAAATATCACGCCTTCAAAAGAATTGACGAGAAAACGAAAGAAGAGATCATGAATTATATACGGAAAGAACAGGATAAATATCAGGATTATTACGCCAAGCTTGGATATGTAAGACCAAATTACAATATCGATGAAACTAAACTAATAGGTGATGGAACATGACATCGGAAGAAATGTTTAAAAAAGTGTCAGAAGACACGATGTTCTCTATAAAGAGATTATTGAAAAGAAAAAAAACCGAAGCTACGAAACCCTCTTTGCCAACTAATTCTCAATTACGGGAAATAGATCTTCGAATGGAATACGAAGACATATCTCAAGAAAAAGCAGTTGACGAATCGGGAGTTCCGACTAAACAATTCGAGGAATGGAAGAATCGACGGGCGGAATTTGAATATTTATTGTATAAAGCAAGTCCAGACGATAATAATTATAAACCCTATCATCAAAATAGTTTTGACGAACGATTTGTTGACAAGATTGCTTATTTGATATCGAGAAAAGAAACAAAGATTGACATAGAAATGGCAATTGACTTACGGGGAGGAAATCAAATTCACGGATATCTTCTATCTAACTTTCCAAACCATTACGAATATCTGATTGAAAACGGGGTATTATATCGTGCTTTAAATTACGCTAAGGATTATTATGTTCCTCCAATCCTTCATTATGTTTCCGAATGGGATCTTGAAAAAATGGTAATAAATCGGTTTGAATTAAAATATGCCGAGTTCTTTCAATACAGTTTTTACGGGTTAGAATTTGGCGAAGTCATCATAGTTGCGAGGGAGCAATTAACTACTGCGTTCTATTGGGAACAAGATAAGATCATTGCAATAAATGGGTTCTTTAATAAAGTTTCGTATGCTGTATGTAATTCTGCACTCTTAACAATTACTGAAGACAATATTCCCGTTTTTATCGTATTAAATCCCGCGTTTAAAACCGAGGGATGTGACACGATTTTTATTAATAGGCAACAAAAAGAGGATCTTTCACAAGAATTAATGTTTCAGGCACTACATTATTACATGACAGAAAACGAACCAAAGGATCGTGAATTAAAAAAAGAACAGCTAAAAAGACTAAAAGCCGAGGAACTAATAGAGGAATACGAAGCAGAGCAAGAGGATATTATTTACGATTTTGAAGCCGTATATCAAGAGAGAAAAAATGCTCTAGAGCAACCAGTTCAGCAACCGAAGAAAAAGATTAATCCTAAAAATCTAGCAATATTGATTGGACTTTTTTTGGTCTTTGCGATCGTCATAATCGTCGTTTTGGCGTTCGCATTTCAAGCACCTCCAAGCACGACACCTACGGAGACGATCGAAGAATCTAGCTTTTTCTTTAAAAAAATTTTATCTAAATTTTGGTAATTTCAATAATATTCTAATTTTGCTAATATGCTTTTTTAAAGACAATGGAGTAGGTATTTAAATAAAGTAATTTATAATTTATTTGAGGTGTTTTTTAAATGAGCGAGAAAAGTAGAGCGTTAAACGATCTTGCAAAAATAACCGCAATATCTTTCATGAAAAGTTTCCAAGACAAATTAGGAGAAATGGAAAAATCATTGCAAGAAGACGGAAAGCAATATATTACAGAGGGTAGGGCGTTAAACGATGTAAAACAACTTCGAGCAGTTGATTTTACCCAAGTTTTAATGAATACTTCTGGCGATCCTATTGCCAACGATATTCTCACGGATGTTTTAAATCATTTTGAAGAAGCGTTAATGAGGGATTTCAAACCTCTTAAAAGGATTAAAACGCGATTTAAGAACTTAAAATTTGCCTTTAACAAAGCAGTTTCAAAAAACTCTCAAGCATGGACCAAGATTCAAATGAAAATCATGGAATCCGCGCAAGGTTCAGTAAATACGATTGATACTGACACGATTTATTATTCCCAAAATCAAAATCAATTACCTTACGAAAAAAGAAATCAAATTGAAATAGACTAACGAGGCGATATTCTTGACCAGTGCCATAGACATTGTATATAATAAATTAATTAATCAGGGTAAGTTCTATCATTTTTGTCAAAACTTCAAGTTAAACGACAATATCAAGGAAGAGAATTTTGAAAAAATGTACAATCAACCTCATTTAATACATGTTTTCACGACTGATGGTAATAAAACTACGAGCTTTCTTTCTGCGATTAGAGAACGGATTTATTATCACGATTTTGCGGTATTAGTAATTTATGGTGATCCAAATCTTGCTAAATCAGAAATGGCACAAACGATCGCAAAATATTTTCAGGATTCGTATTTAGAAATGGAAGGATATAAGCCCAAAATTAATATTTGCTTTTCTGACGACGAATTCAAGAATCTCATCAAAACTCTTAAAAAAGGCGATATTGTTATCAGGGACGAGTCTCCCAAATCCGCAGGTCAGGAAAAGTTCATAATCCAAGACGCTATCAATAATCTAACTCAAATAGTTAGAGCAGACCAGAATTTCTTTATATTTGTATGCCCCGAAAGAGTAGACGCTTCTGTAGTGTCCTTTTATCTCGAATCTGCCGGTAAAAACTTTAAGACCAGAGAAATGAGATTCTTGTTATACGATCCGAGATTTCAAAAAGCAGAAATTCCTTGCGGAAGAGTCATACTTCCCCTACATGAAGACGAAATACTACGAAAAAACTATAAGAAAAGAAAGGACGAAAATATTAAAAGAATGAAAGCAATGAACATGATGGCGACAAGCACGCATGATCCCGAACGATTTGAATATGCGGTCAAAACTCTTTATTATAGATGCATTGAATTAGGTGTAGAAAAGAAGGTTGAAATTGAAAACGAGTTTAATGTCTATAACATGCTTGCACTTCAAGAAGGAAAACAAACCATCAATGGAAGTACTAATTTTGATAAATTTATCATTACATATGTATATAGATGCATTAAATCAGGTGTAAAACCCAACTTTGAAGAACTTAAAGAAGAAAAGAAAGTAATTGAAAAACCAATAGAAAAAAAAGAAGATAAACTTGATTTTAGTCTTTTCGTTAGAAATTTTTATTCTCAAGTATTACCAACAAAAATAGAAATAAGTGATAAGACCGTAAAAAAAGAAATAATCGTCCAAGTTCTAAACTTATTCGTGAAAGGAGAGCCAATAAGAGCCATTGACGAGAAGATTAAGACCATTCACCAATTAAATGTAAGAGAAATAGTGAAGCTTTTCAAGGAAGGAAACGCCAATAATCTTAAGCTAAAAGAATCCTTGACGATTAACGATTGTTATCAAAAATATGCAGAGCAAAAGTTCAAGCTTGAAAAAGTTGACGACCATCTATATAATAACAATAACTATGTCGTGCCAATTGCCTTTCTATTTGACGATAAGCGAAAAAACGAGATCGACAAGTCAAAGACCGATCTCAAAGCTTTTAACGACTTGATCGGTAATTCAAACCATACCGGTCTTCTTTTAATTTATAGAAACGCAAAATGGGACGATAACGATTATATATATCAAGTCCTATTAAACAATTTGACGAAAACGATCAAGTTAGAAAGAAACGAAAAGTTTATTGGATCGTTGCCTGATTCTTAGAGCATTTTATATTTTTTTTAATCATTGTTTATAAAGGAGAGATTAGGTTTATTAACAGACATTGAAGTTATTTATTTAATTAAATTTAGAGGTAATTATCTTGGAAGTTGGAGAATTAATAAATTGTATTGCAACAACCTTCTGGGTTATTCTTGGTTTAACGATCGGAACGAGAATTTTATTAAAAGTGAGGAACGAAAAATTAGAATATAAGATGGTTGGAGTAGCCATGATTCTCATCACTAGTCCATGGTGGGGAGTCGTGGTTAAATTCTTGATATATTCGATCTCAGGGTTCTTAATCTCTGATGCGTGGTATTTATTGATTGCGAATGTCTCTTTACCTGCATTGACGGTCGGATGGGCATATACGCTTAGTAGGTTTTTAGAAATATCTCGAACGAAATTAATCGTTGCTATATTTGCTGGACTTTATTCCATATTTCTTGTTGTCTTGATCGTGGCGTTAAGCACGGGCAACGATGGCTTTATTGGAATTGTTAATGGCTTTGATTCTTCGTTTTCTGATTTTTCTAAAATCTTTGCCTATCTCACGATAATGACCTTGTTCGTTTCAGGAACTATCTTTTCGGTTAGATCGGCTAAATCAATTTACTCTGAAGTAAAGCTAAAGGGAATCATCTTGCAATTTGCTTGGACTCTAATACTCATGGGAGCCATCATGGATTCTCTTCAAACAATTGGACTTGTTCTTTTTCTAGCAAGAATATTCTTGGTTCTAAGCTCGATATTTTATTATATAGGATGGTTTTTACCCAAACCTATTAAAAAGATCTTCATAAAAGAAAAAAACGACCAGGAAGAACTCAAAGCGTCCCAAATTAAAATTCAATAATCTTTTTTTTTACTTTTCATGGTCTAAATTTCTTTTAGACCTAATGATCAATATGGTCATAAACCTTAAATATAAGAATTACCATATCAATAATAGGTCTGTATGATATGTTTAAATTGTAAGAAAAAATTAGATGGAAAAGTATGTCCCTCTTGTCAATGGATCAATCAAGAAAAAGGAATAAAAACGAAAATATCAGATCCAATTAGAAAAATAGAAACAAGTGAGAGGATTGCATATGCTCCATTATCCGTTAAGGAAATTAATAGCCTTGCGCCCGGTCTTGCCAAAGCCATCACGCGATATTTTAATGGTGTAATGGACAAAAAAGATTACAACAATATTTATAAAAATATTTTTAAAATATCCGAAGAGACTATAAAAACTTTAGAAGCAAGAGCTAAGGTAGCAAGGTTCTTACAATCGATTGATCCGCCTTTTCCAAATAAAGACTTTGAAACTAAAAATCCATTAACTCAAGACGAAATAAATTGCCTTGCACCTGGTCTTGCCAAGGCAATAACGAGATATCTTAATGGAAAACTTAAAGAAAAGGATTACATGAATATTTTCAATAACATCATGAAAATGTCCGAAGAGACTATAAAAACTTTAGAAGCAAGAGCTAAAATAGCGTCCTTCTTTAAATCGATCAATCCACCTTTTGCTTCTTCAAGATAATTTTTTTAATAACATTGCTCTTTTTTTTTGAATCATTTTGGGTTCGAGTTTTTTTATGTCTTCTTTGTAATCAGGATGAGTTCTTAAAACTTTTTCGATCATTTGCCTTCTACTAAGTTTTGGAATTTCCTTCTTGGCCAAGTGTTCGTAAATCATGACAAGTACCTCTGGTAATTGGTCGTAGACATGTTTCTTCATTGACAAAATTTGTTCGTCAGTGAATTTTTCCGTTTCTAATGTCATAATTATAGGTATTATATATGTGTTTAAAAATATTCTCAATAGATGGTAACCTTTATTAATCCATACATAATATATTGATCATATGTCTCAAAAAATACCAAATATGGTTGTGAGAATATAATCGTGTCGGTAAAATATACGGAAAGATCATTAATGGGGAAAAAACTCATAAAATGTGATTTTAACGAATGTGGGAAGGAATATTTTAACGAACGCCATACTTTTGTAAATGTTGGGACGGGCGAAGTTAGGCATTTTTGCCGGATTTCTTGCAAAAAAAAATACCTAGAACAGAGGATAAAAAAAAATGAATAATTGTCCAAACTGTCAAAATAAATTGCGTCCTTGTGTAATCTCAATTCAAGAACACATTATCGAAATAGAAAAGAGCTTTATAATTGATGAGGACGCTTTGAAATCTACTGAACCTGTGGCTTGCCTGCACTGTGGATATGTAGAATCTAAACTTTTTGTTGCCGAATTTGATCCTAAGCAAGAGTCTAGTACGATCGAGGTTGAATACCTCGAACTATTTGAGGGGGTGTTTTAATGGCAACTGAGTACGCCATACCTCAAATTAAACCTCAGTGGTTAAATAGACGAGAAGAAAAAGATCCTAATCCAAACAAGGAACCAATGAAGACACAAACAATTGCAATACCACAACTTTACGAAGATGTGTTGCAAGAAATGGTCGATCGTGGGTTCATGCCATCACGCTCGGAAGCAATTCGAGTTGCAATATCGCTCGTTCTTGAGCGAGAGTTAAAGGTTCTCGAAATACTAAGCGATATTAGCATGCAGAGACAAATTAATCAAATTAAAAACATTGAAGAGTCCGAAAGTAGCAAGGTATTAAAAGGCTTAGCGAGAGGAATTCGCGAGATAGAGCATAAAAAAATTGTGGACATTAAAAGATGCACGCAATGCTCAAAAAGGATTCATGGAAAGGGTTTTGAATTTTTTAATCACAAGAACAGGAGAAAATATTTCTTTTGCACGAAACAATGTAAAAGAAAATATCTTTCTGGGTTGCCTGGAAAGAAATGTGTATGCGGTGCGCCTTTAGGGAGAAAGGAGGTGACATTTGTAAATATTGCCACGAATCAACGGGTAGATTTTTGTAGTAATAAATGCAAGCAAGACTATATAGAGGTGAAGCGTAGAGATGCAAAGTCTTGAATTAGAAGATTTAGAGCTGGAAACCAAGCAATCTTTAAAGATTGTATCTGTAAATATTCAAAAAAAATACAAGGAAACGATCAAATTGATAGTTGACGCTGGCATGTATCCCTCAACTTCTGAATTCGTTAGAAGTGCATTAAGTAATTTTATAAGGATCTATCTGATATACAAGGGAAAGCTAAACAACGAAAAGAATATTCCATCAGACTTTAACATACTAGAGGAGGTTGCGAAAATTGATAGTCAATTGCAAGGGTTGCCATTATAATATCAGGGTTCGACCATTAACTCTTAACTGTTTCATATGTGGAGAGCCAATTGAAATCGTAGGATTCACGGAAAAGACCAAAATAACGCAATTAAGCGTTAAAATTTAATTTTTATTTTTTTATAACTTATCGTATTGGTAATAATCCTTATATACTTTGATTACCATAATGATCATATGAAAGACGATCTGAAACAATACTTGTTAAAAGAACTTCCAATCTATTTTAACGAAATTGTGGATCAGATCGTTGACAAAGAGGAAATATCTGAGTATTTTAGGGTAAAGGGGTTATTAAAATATGGAAAGGCAATAATCTCTTCTGAATGGGGTTTTTGCCATTCCATATCACATGTTGTTTCTCAAGTATTGAAGGAATTAGGAAAAGAATGCAGGATGGGAAATTTCCAAGTTTTTTTAGCAAATAAACAAGCTAGGGAGATTTTTAATAAACAAGGTCTTGATGCACTCGTTGAGGAAATTAAACGAGCTGAAATAAATCCATGCATAAAGGCATATACGATTGGAGTAGGTTATAATAAGCAAGAGCCTACAGATTATCACATAGCCTGTGTTTTTGAGCAAAAAATCTTGGACATGACGATTGCAATGTTTCGAAGGCAAGAAAATGGAATCATAATTAATAATTTCTTTTCTAGTAATCAAGATATTTATAAAAGATTCAGGTGCGTTTTAGAATACAAGGAAAAAGATGATTTTCCAAAAGAGAAACCCATTATTTTAGAGCATCCTAAATACGATGAAATTTATAATACTATATTAAAAGAAATAAGTGTAAGAATATGAATATTAAAAATTTTAAAGAGAAATACAAATTAGCAAAGGTTTCAACTGAAGATCCTATAATTATAAAAGAAGAAGAATTTTATGAATTCTTTTTGATTTCTCGAAAAGAAGAAGATCTACATTTTAAAAAGCTTGAGTCTAACGAGGAAGGGTTCGAAGTATCGATCGCAAAAAGCGATTTAAAATATTTAGATCATAGAATCGTTAAAGGAATAAAAGTGGGTTTCTTTTTCCAGGGAGAGATCTTAGAAGAAGAATTAGTGGAAATGCTTAAAACCTTGAAAGACATGTTTATAACGCTTTTTTGGGAAAATTTAATATGAAAGAATTGTGATTAAAATGAAAAAAATGTTAGAAGAAAAAGATAGAGAAACAAGAATTAGAAAGATTTATGAGACGAGCTATTCCATAATCGTTATCGTTGGTCTTGTTTTTGTCATGACGAGCGTTTTATTGCTTCTTTTGCTGAAATTTCCTTTAGAAACTATATTTTTTATTGGCTTTTTGGAATTCGCAATAATACTTTTATTAAGCCTTTTCGTGAATCGAAATTACGCAAATTTATTGAAGAAAAAGTGGGAGAACACGCCTTATTTTGACATTAATTTTGGAGATACTTCGTCAAAGAAAGTCAATAAGCTCGAACAAGGGTTTTTTAGGTTTTTGACCGAACAAATAATTGAAATTAAGAATCAATGCAACGAGATGAAAACAATAACAACCCAAGAAGTTCTTCGAGAAATAATTAATTACAACTATCAAAATAACTTGGAACTTGCTTATTTAGTCGTGAATCCTGATCTATTCCAAGCATTTTTTCAAACGATATGCAACGAGCTTAAAGTTAAGATTGAAGAGGATTTAATAGAAATATATAAGAAATTCAAGCAAAGCCTTAAAAGAGGTGTTTTAGTCGATTTAGATGGTGATAAAGAAAGTGAAAAGACAGAGATTTTATAGAAATTCAATAAAAGTAATGGGCCTAGTAATGATATCCATTACAATAATTATAAGCATCTTTGTTCAAGGCAATGACACGCTTATGCTTTGTGTTGGCTTAATCGAATTTATATTATTTGATGTGATATCTTATATCTACGATAAATGTTCTCGTAAAATTACCGAAACGATTACATTTGATTTTTTACAAAATTTTAGATTAGAAGATGTAGTTGCTGAATATTATTTTAATAAAAAATATTCTAAACCTGAAATGTTGCATGTCTTTAAGGATTCGGGTAATCTGACGAACTCTTTTTTAAAAACATTACAAAATAGAATTGAAAACAGCTTGACATTTAATATCGCAATATGGGGAGAATCTCCTGCTAAATTTGAACTTGCTCAAACAATAGCAAAATTAATGCAAGAAACCATCAAAACTAAAAGAGAATTAAACTCAAGAATACTATTTTGTATTGGAGAGAATGAGGTAGAAGAAAGATTTCAAACATTGAACAAAGGTGATATATTAATCGTGTCACATCTTACGGAAATAACGAGATTTGCTAAAATAAGTAGAACTTTGCTTAGAGCTAATTCTAATAGTTTTATTCTTACTCATGACGAAAAGATTAATCTCGAATGTCTTGAATTTGGGCTTGAAGTTGCTGGAATCGACCGGAAAAATAGAAAGGTAAGAGCATTATTTTACGATCAAAACTATAAAAGGGGAGAATTACCAATGGGACGAATTATTCTTAAACTTCACGACGACGATAAATTAAGATCCAATTGGTATGAGCATAAAATTAAAATAATAAATAAATTTAGGGAACATCATAATGAAATAAGACAGGTTTCTCCTAAAAAAGAAATTTGAATCTAAAACGATTGAAATAACAATAAGAAGAAGTGAAAATAATGACAAATGAAGTTGAGGAATACGAAAAGTTAACCAAACGAGTAGAGAACATGTATTTATCCTTACTCATAATATTATTATTGTCATTATTATTTTTTCCATCAAAAGAATACATGCTTGCGTTATTGCTTGGATTTTTAGTTTTGGGCTTAATAATTCAGTTTTGTTACAAGCCATATCTGAGCAAAAAGCTATTTTCAGAGTACATCCCAGATCTTTTAACCATTAACGGCATTAGGCTTTGGAAAAATAAAAGACAAATGAAACGGGGATTAAAAAACGCAACAAATATGCAAATCAAGGAAATAATTAACGAATGTGAGAGGAAATCCTTAAACACAATAAAGGATATCCTAGACGCAATGATATTATATGAGCAGGACAATCTAACCTTGACATATCTAGTTCTAAACCCTGAATTATTCGTAAAATTCCTAAAGAAAGTAGCACGCAAATTAAAGATTAAAGAAAATATTAATGGAAGTAATTTCGAATATTTCAAGAATAGAATAGGAATGGTGTATTAAAACGATTGAAATTCAAAAAACTTTAGAAGTTGTTAAAAAGATTCATGTTAGCAAGAACCTAATATTTGGAAACAATTATGTCATTATTCGTTCGATGCCTGAAAATGAAGCCAATCAGATAATATCAAAAATTAAGGAAATTTATAGAAACATCACGGGAAAAGAAATTGAAGCTCATTTTTGCTGGTCAATGGAAGATATATTAAATATTGAACAAGATGGATCAATTGTCATAGTTGATAACATACCTTTAATCGATACTTTTTATAATACGATACGAGCTAACTTGCCTAGCGAAGGAGATATTTTTGTTTGGGACGAGATAACACCCTTGCAAGAATTATTAACAAACTTAAGACAAAAAGAAAATTTCTTCTTGTTCTTGCTTTTAAATTCCTAGATTACTTTTAATTATAGTTAAAATAATTTTTTTAAGTATAATGAAGACAATTGGATTGTTTGATGTCGATAGTGTTCTTCCTAATTTGGCGTTAATGAAGGTTTCCAATTATTACAAGGAAAAAGGGTTTAAAACCGAATTTTATTCGCCCTTATTCCACGATAATTATCATAAAATATTTGCGTCGAAAGTCTTCAATTATCCTCATCCAAACGACAATTATCTAAAATCTGACATGATTAGAGGGGGACAAGGATTCGATTTTCTTACGAAATTACCTGAGAAAATCGATCACATGTATCCTGATTATTCGTTATATGGAATAGATTACGCAATGGGTTATTTGACGAAAGGATGCGTGAGGCGTTGCAAGTTTTGCATTGTTCCCAAAATGGAAGGAAATATTCACAAGCACGCGAGCTTGGAAGAGTTTTGCAACGATCAAAAAAAGGTCTTGCTTCTCGATAATAACATTCTATCGTATGAAAATCATCTTGATGAGTTAAAGAACTTGTTGAATTCGGGAAAAAGGATCGATTTTAATCAGGGCTTAGACATTCGAAAAATTAACGAAAAAAACGCTAAATTATTGAAAGAAATCCCCAGATGGAGAGGAATACGATATAGATTTGCATTTGATTCTCCGGTGATAAAGAAAATCATACAAGACAAGCTCAAAGTCCTTAGCAATGCGGGTATCACTAACGGAACGATTCAATTCTATATCTTAATCGGGTTTAACACCACTCATCCTGAAGATCTAATGCGGGTTAAATTCTTACAAAAAAGAGGCATTGCCATTTTTGCAATGCCATACAATAAATTAGATCCATATCAAATGAGATTCGCTAGATGGGTAAATAGATATTTTTATAAATATCAATCGTGGGAAAAATATAATGAAGGGATTGTTCAATCCCAAAATTCTCGATCTACTTCTTTTTTAACCAAGAAAATAACCAGTTTTTAAATGATCATAACTCTAATAATTATCGAGAACATAAAAAATGGAACTGAACCTGATCTAGGGCGAGTATTTGTAAAAAGAAAATAATTGTTTACAATCTTATGTTTTTTTTAATTTTTTATCATTTTTAAGGCTCGATTACAAGTTCGGTAGCAATGCTTAAATATTCTGATTACTGTTATAATAATATATAAAATCTTTTAGGTGATGAAATGAAAAAATTAAATCAAGAAAAAATAAATAAAATCTACGAGTTTAAAGACATTCAAGGTCTTAGTGCGAAAGGCATAGCAAGGATCGTTGGAGTCTCACAAGCCACGGTGTATAATTATTTAACAGAAAGATACGATCAAGAAAATATCGGTAGAATTATAGAAGGATTCAAAAACGCAATAAAGAAAGGAGAGGCTAAGCTTTATTTAGAGGATTTATCTTATAAAGACCTTTCGGTATTAAATCGCAAACATGGGAAATTAGGGAGTTCAAGGCCTAGCAAGATCGAGGAATTATTAAGATTCTATAAACACTTGATTAATCTAGAAATATACCCTGACGAAACCACGACTAGAGAAGATATCAAAATTGCCTTTAAAAAAATGGCAAAAAAGACTCATCCAGATTTGAATAAAGATCTAAATGGTCAAAGATTTATTGAGATAAAATCGTCCTTCGATTATCTAATGCAATATCCTCAATGTTGTTTCATTGGTGCATAATCGTGATCGAATGTGTTGAGTCTCTAAATTCCTATTTTCTCTTAGAACGGGAGTTAACTGACCAAGAATTAGAGGAAATGGTTATTTCTTCTGAGGATGTCGAAATTAAGCATTTTGCCTTGAAAAAACTACTAAGAACCAAGACATACAAGAATCTCAGAAAATATTTAATGAAAAATGGGGAATATTACAGGATAAAATATTATTATTTTTTTAAATTTGCTAAATATTTCTCAAAATATGAAGAGTTGAATGGTAAACTTGTCGTTAACAATAGAGCATCGCATTGTCCTCCTTCCAAAATTCAATACTACGAATGGAAACCCGATAAAAGATGCAAGATAAATAAATATTTGACTTCGGGTTCGATTTACGCAACAACTCAATTAAAAACAACATGGCAAAGAGGGCATTATATATGGACTCCCATGATTTTAATTATAAAAAACTCAAATTTAACATATGAATTTCGATTTTACGAGGTTTCGTCCTGAGAATTCTCAAAGGTGGCACGAATGAGAGTGAATATAAATATCGTAAAAGAAATAGAAATACCTGATATTGTAATATCTAATATAACTAAATTAAATGACGATACGCTCACATCCATTTTGCACGAAATTAGAAAACAGATTCAACCTCGTTTCAAGGAAAAGATCGGAGTAAGGGAACGATTAAATCAGGAAACGCAATTCTGCGAGTATTGTGAACGGACATTTGATAACATGAAGGCGTTAAAGATGCATTATTCGCTTTCGCACGATATCACTTACGATTTATACTTGTCGGCTCATAGACAAGAAACGACAAGAGCTAGTTTCGTATATTTCTATTTAGAGAATCCTCGCTCGGAAAGATTTAGCAATCAACAAATTCTCAAGTTAAAATTCAAAAAGGGTGATAAAAACGAATAAAAAACAAGGAAACATGTATCCCGAAAGCGTATATCAATGGAATGTTTTTAAGGGATGCTTGTTCGATTGTGTCTATTGTCGGAATTCTTTTCAAAGAATCTCGAAGCGATTCCAACCTACCATAGACAAGAACGGTAAGCAACGAGGTTGTCAATCGTGTTATGATTATAAACCTCACTTTCATCCTGAAAGGCTTAATAATAGTTTAAAAAAAACAAAAAGCGATCAATTCATCTTTTGTTGTTCTTCAGGAGATATTTATTTTGCCGAAAAATCGTGGATAAACGCAATCTTGGTAAAGGTTCGAGAAAATTCTGACAAGACTTTCTTTTTTCAATCAAAAGCACCTGAATGCTTTTTCAATTACGACTTTCCCGAAAATGTCATATTGGGAATCACGCTCGAATCAAATCAACATTATCCTGACATTTCCAAAGCACCTCCCCCTGAGAAAAGAGCTAAAGACTTCTCCAAATTAGATTTCGATCGAAAACATGTTACCATTGAACCGGTCATGGAATTTGATCCAAAAAAATTAAAATTGATGATTAAATCGATCGATCCTGAAATAATCAATTTTGGCTACGATAGCAAGAATTCTAAACTTAGCGAACCAGAAATGGAAAAGAGCATTGAATTTGTTAAAGATTTAAGAACGGAATATATTGTGAAAACAAAATACATGAAAGGTATTGAAATCTAAGCTAGGCCTGGAACAAAAAATATTTTTTTCATGGCCCCAAAATAAAAAAAGTAGTGAACGATCGTGAGAAAAGACTTGGAAAAATTAAAGGATCAACGGATAAGATTACAATTTTTACAAGTCTTGGTCATGCTTATTTAAATCAAGGGATTACTTTTATTTTAAATCTATTGGATCTTTTATGTGTGAATGTTGTTGATCTGTTTTGTGGTGCGGGGGGGTTTAGTCTTGGATTTAAAAAAGCAGGTTTTAATATCTTGCTTGGTGTTGATATAAGCCAAGATGCGTTAGAAACTTTTCAAGCAAATTTTAAAGATTCGCTCACGCTACAAGCCAATATCAGATCGTTGACGGGCATAGACATCATTGCAAAAGTTGGAGAAAAGATTGATGTTGTGATTGGAGGTTCGCCATGTCAGGGTTTTTCAAGTAGGGGAAAACGGCAACAAGCCGATCCAAGAAACGATCTTGCCTTTGATTTTTTTCGCATCGTAAAAGAAATTTCTCCTGAGATTTTCGTGTTCGAAAATGTACCGGGGATCTTGGAGAAAAATAACTCTGATCGTTTTGAGGAATTATTAAGGACGATTAGAAGGTTGAATTACAATTTTTGCTTGGATGTTCTAAACGCTTCTGATTACGGAACACCTCAAGTTAGAAAACGCTTGATAATTATCGGTTCTAGAAAGAAGAATGTCATTTTCTTACCGTTAAAAAGAAAAAGAGACGATTATATATTAAAAAGCGAAAATGTAAATATAAAAAGAGATGTCATGCCCATTGTCAATAAAAGAATTTCGGCATTGGAAGCATTAGACGATATCGCAATTGAAAAAGTGGAAAGCTCGCTAATAGATTACGATAAAATATCTAAGAGCGTTTATCAAGAGGAAATGAGAAATAAATCACCAAGATTATGCAATCATAAAACTATCAAACATCGAGAATCAACGATCGAATTAATAAAAAAATTTTCTCCTGGTGATTCGATCAAGAACTTGCAATGCGAGACTAAAAAACAAACGATGAACAGGCTTCACGACAAGTTACCCGCAAAAACCTTAACATCTTGCGATAACGACCTCATTCATTATTCTCTAAATAGGATGGTGACGATAAGGGAAATGGCTCGATTACAAGGATTTCCCGACGATTTTATTTTTCATGGTAAGAGGACAACGGGAGGAAAAAGAAGAAGGATCGATTGTTGCCAAGTACAACAAGTTGCAAATTCGGTTCCTCCTTTGCTTTCTCAGGTACTTGCAGAATGCATTCTTAAAACGCTTGAATGCGAGAGCAATAATAACTTGAAGGAATTTATTAAAAAACTAAATTATAATTAATATCATGGAAGCTAGCGAATGGGAAGAAAAATGGGATTCGAAATGGAATTTAGAATTTAAAAAGAAGTTGTTTATAAGTCTATATGAATCCGATCTTATAAGTCAAGACCTTGCAAACATATATTCAAAGAAATGGTGCGATCTTCCTTGCTTGATTAAGGTGATCTTTGACGCAATCAAAAGCGAAAAGCTTGGAGAATTGACGAAAATAAAGTATCTTCGACTTCAAAATAAGGCTTGATTTGGATATTTACAAATACACTTCAAAAATATAACAATATTCTTTCCAAAAGTAGTTGTAAGCATTACGGTTTCAGTAGTAATATTTATATATGATGATTACTGCCATAATAATATGGAACGAAAAATCATTAACTCCCTTACAATTGAAAATAATATTGTTATAGATAATGATGGTTCGCTCCTGCACCATGGTGGCATTGAAATGAACGAAAAGAATGAAAAGGACGAACAGGAAAAGAACGAAAATGTCGAGAACATCGTTTTAGAGGTAATGGAACAATGTTCGGGATGTGGTCGTTTTATTCCGATCGGAGACGATTTTTGTCCCGAATGTGTCAAAGAGATCGAGGAAGTTAAAGGTTTCATAGACACTCATTTCGGGGGAAAAATCTGGGAAGCCCTTGAGACAATCAAGGGAAAGGTCGAGCTAGAAATAACCAATCGTGCTACAGATAAGCAAAAATTCTGTGATTGGTTGGATCGCTTTGTAGACGAAAAAGGCTTGGATACATCAAAACCATTCAAGATCGTCAATAACGATAAGCTCTATGAAATTCCGCTAGAGGTCGTGCTTACTTTCATGAAGGATCGACCTTCTGCGGAACGATGGAACTTTCGAAACACCCTCATTAAGATCGATTTTTTGAATGGCGATGTAATGGCTTTCTTTCGATACATCTGCAAGGGCATGGTTCGATTTTTTTACTTCTAAAAATCCAAACTTCCATTTTTTTTTTCATAACTCACCCGAAGGCGATTCGCTTTCGGGGTTCAATCCACCTCTCTTAAACAATTTGAAAGTCTCTTTTCGATTCGAGGAGACCAAAACAAAAAAAAGGTGATAATATAAATTCAATAACTTTTGAAAATAACCCCTACTTACTCTTTAGAATCTTATCAACATTCTTAGAAGAAGGTAATGTTAATTTTTCGGAAAGGAAAGCTGAAATAGTTCATATAACGACTGATAAAATCGCATTAATCAAGGTTGCGTTTAATAACGATGGAAATGTAGGAGATATTAAACAATATACCATTAATTTTGGAATTCTTTCTAATGAAATTGTTAATGCTGATTCAATCAAGTTTAATTTTGAAAAATCCTTAAAAATAATAAAAAAAGTTGGAGAAGTCGAAATTAAAACGAAAATTCCTTTCTTGAATTATAACTTGTTTGACGAACGGAAGGACTACGATACTCTGAACGAAAGAGAATACGAAAATTCGTTTGCAATTGAAAAAAAGATCTTAGAACCTGCTTTAAATCCCTTAGAACTGAGCGACTTGGTAAGAGTAATCATAACTTCTGATAATTTGATCTTAAAACAAGAAAAAGAAGAAATTGATCAAGAGATAAAGATTAAACGGGAGATCTTAAAGGAATTTAACCACGAAGGAGTGGGAACGCTAACCCAATATTCAGTAAGATATCTTTATTTCGTGAAAGACTTGATTTCTTTGCTAAATCCTAAAGATCTTATAAGAATTTCGCTAAACTTTGAGGAACCAATTAAAATTGAATTCGAGATAAAAAGATTATCTTGCAAGATCACGATCTTCATCGCTCCTAGAGTGGATTAATCTTAACTTTATATTTTTTTTAAAATTATTTTATTTTCATGTAGTTATTATAACTACTTTTTTTTTTGAATGCGAAAATCAGGACTTTTTAACGATTAAAAAGAAAGATTAAGATTGGTATTTTTTTAAACATACAATTTTTATTTGATGTCTAAAATTTTTTTTTAAAAAATATACGGGCTATGGTTCAGGCTCATATGACAAGTTTAAAATCATTCTTGTCTCATTCGATTTATTTTTGCAAAATAAACTCTATGAAAACGCTCGTATTTCTTGATCAACTCGTCCAGCGAACCTGAAAAATCTTGATATGCGTTGTTCCAATAATCGTAATTCTTGTCCATGATATTATTTTCATTCTTATATTGAAGAATCTTATCGCTTTCGAACGACTTTACCATGACTTCGATGAATCCAATATAGTCGCCTAATTTATCCAAGAATTTTAACGAATTATCTAAATACGATAGAGCTAAATCGCGATTTTTCGAAAGTTCTTCTCTCTCAATTTCATCTACATATTTTTGAGCTTTTCTCAAAAACTCCTGACTTTCTTTTGCTCGTAAGTCTATTAATTCGTCAAACTCCTTGCAGTAATCGTTATGCCTTGCGTCAATTCGATTATCACAACTACCCTTTTGTTCGGGTGTTTTAGGGCATTTCAAACATCTCCAATTAGCGTCCTTGCACCGATGACAATATTTTCTCTGATTTCTTGGTAATGCTTCACCACAAATTATGCATTTCATGTCAAGTTTCTCCTAATTTAATAGAACTTGTTCCCCAGCTAATATCTGTTCTTCTGTTTCAACTTGTCGATCCAGTTTTTCTTGTGTTTCCTTTTGTCTTTGCGTTTTAATTTGATAAGCCTTTTCTTTTAATCTATTAAAATGCATGATTTCGTCTTGAAACTTTTTGGAATCTCTTAATTCTTCTAGAATAGATGCGCTTTTTATCATCTCTTCTATTAATGCAACTTCTTCAGTCGGTATTTCTGGAATATCTTGTCCGTCAGCTAGTTGCAAGTCTCTCGCCTCAAATTCGTTCACTCTTAGTAGTTCTTGTTCTCGTTCTATCTGCTTTGTCTTTAATCTCACGAACTTTAATTTTAATTGTTCCAAAATATTGTTATCTTCTTTCATCGTGCCAATAATGCCTTCAATTTCTTTCTCTAATCCTGCTAATTCTTGCTTTCCTTTAGGAGAATTATTAAAGGAAGATCTCTTTTGTTCGAGTCGCGTTTTCTTCTCTTCTAATTCTTCCAAATTCATCATCTTTTCAACCAATTCTTCAATTAACAATTGTTCGGTTGATTTTAAGATTTCTGATAAACCTTTCTGCACGCCTTTCTCAGCCGTTCTAAACAAGTCCTTAATGCCTTTTACAATGTCCCCTAGGCCTGGTGGTCTTTGATCTTTATTTGCGTTAGATTGTCCTGGTCTTCTAATTGGTCTAATATCAATATCGTGAACTTGTTTACCCTCGCCATTAACGACATAAACGCCTTGTACCAATTGACTTTCAATCGTCTTTAACGAATTGGCAAACGATCCTAACTCGTTTTCAATTGCGTCAATTCGATCCAATACCGCAAGCGTGTCAAGTTTGGGTTTAGGCTCTACTTTTACGACAATATGACCTGGTTTTTGCCCGTGCTTAAACGCCCATGGGGTTCGTATGTAATGTTTTCCACATTTCGTGCAAACATGTCCGTAATTATATTCCATTTTCACTTCATCACCTTTTAACCTTTAAAATAAAATAATTGACACGACATATTTAAGCATTATGCGAAAATTGGCTAAAATCCGTGAAGTTCAAGCGGTAAAGTCGTGAGCTTTTTCTAACGGAAAGAAGATATTTAAAGGTTGAGATTAGGTTTATTAGCAAACTTGCAATTCAAATACATGAGTGATTTTTCATGGCAAAAAAAACCGAGAAAAAAATTAAACATCCAAAAAGAGATCCATATCCAAAACTACCAATAAAAGACATTCTCCTAGACGACAAGCTACCAAAAGATGTTAAAGTTGGAACGATCAAGTACCAAATTACCGAGCAAAAAAAGAAAGGAACCTTCAGAGTCAAGACTTTCGAACGAGTAAACGCTTTTGGAAAAAACAAGAATCTAAGATGGAAAATAAGGCATAATAGAATTTATACGCCTTACGATTTTAATTCTTGGAAGAAACAACCCATGTTTAAATCCAAGAATAATAGACCTTATGCGTCTTGGGACAATGGTAAGACTTGGAGGTTATATAAACCAAAACCAGAGTGATAAATCGTGCCAAAAGAAATACAAACAAAAAAATTAGTAAAAGCATATAGCTATACAAGAAAAGACGGAAAGAAAGTTAATGTTCCCGCACATTATCAAAACTATACGAAACGACCAATAAACGCAAGACCAATTTCAATGGAAGAGGCTAAGCGAATCAATTCAAAAAGATCAGCTCACGCCATAGCAATAGATAACGCACTTCAAGCAAAAACGAATTACGATACGCCTAATTCCGCTTGGAGTGGCAATATAAATCGTTCAGATGTTCAAAACATAGATTCGGCAATTAAAAAAATACCAGCTAAGTCCTCAGCTCCTAAAAAAACACCCAAACAGAAGAAAAGCAAGAAAAAAAACAAGAAGAACAAGAAGAAAAACAAAAAATCATAAATATATTTTTTTTAATCTTTTTAATTTTAACTTGTAATCTCAGGTTAATTTTCAGCAAAAATATCTAGGATCCATCGCGAAAAAAGTTACCTACAGGACATTTTTGAATTGAAAAACGCACTTCCAAGGCTTCTAAACCCTTTCTCTAAAAAAAGGCTAAAAAAAAAATCAAAAATTGGGGCAATGAAAATATTGTTTTCGTTCCAGATCTGAATATTGGAGATAGCCCTGGATGTTGAAATGATACCAATTCGCCTTATAACTTTAGTTTAATAAGTCTTAAAAAAAAGGATTTTAAAAAAATTTTTCGAATTTATAAGTCGATAATAATTTCCATTACCTTCTTTTTAAATTCGTTATCTTATCAATAAATTCTTGAGAAATTACACATAGAGGATATATGCAATGTAATCATCTTTCTTCAAATTTTCGCCTGACTTGAAGCAAGTCCGGCTTAAAAAATTTAAAGTTAAATGCCAATTTTTAGTTTTTTTCTCTTGATTATCTTGTTGTAATGCTTGTCGCAATAATATCTCACAGGTATTCCCCTTTCTAGAAGGTCTTCCTTGTCTTCTACGAAGACATATTCAAGAAGGGTTTCGTGGAGAATAATATTATAAGATGTCAATTCAATTGTCTTTGTTGCTCGATTCTTGCACTTACAACATGATTTAGCTTCTATTTGATCTTGCGTATCATCACCTTTTTGAGTGTTTTCGCTTAACTCGATACGAGTAAAGCTTAAAAAACATTGATTATATATCGGGATAAACTTCTTTGAACTTGTCATAAAGGATCGTAATCAAGCAAGAATTACAAATTGCGCCTTCGAAAAGTGGAGTTTCAACAAGATAACCCTTCTCAACTTTAGTACAAATAATACAGGATGTAATTCCTACATCCGTAAAAAGAATTTCACTCATCTTTAACCCTCTGAGATAATTCTAATTCAGGATTTGGAACTCTTTCGAGATCTAAACCAAAGGCTTCATAATTCTTGTTTGAAATGACATATTTTTCGTAATCCGATAATCCTTTTGATTGAAGAACCTTTAAATCTAACTCGTTATAGGTTTTCAATAGTCTATTTTTATCAATTTCCATTTTCACTTCATCACCTTTTTTTAATTTTTACCAAGTCCGATACGGGCCTAGCTTAAAAAATTATTGGCTCAACGCCAAGTTTCTAACCTCTTGTTTTTAATCCGTCTCTCCCATGCTTTTAGCACATGTGGGACAGATTCTAGTTTCAACAAATCTTTTTTTATTCTTACCATCCTCGATTACTTTTGCATCGTATTCGTCTTCGCATTCCATGCAAACATATATTACCCTAGTCATCTTTCATCTCCAAATTATCTAAATCGTTCATTAGATCGCAGGTAACATTATCAATCGAGATATCCTTTGTTCTTATATTCTCGTTAATCTTTCTCAAGAAATTGTAAAGTGTGGTTTTTTCTAAGTCGTCCATGATTTCAATGCTAGACCAAGCGTATTGCAGGAGAAGTTGCAATTCTCCATTGTTAACCCTTTGCCCGTTTTCGAATTTCAATTTCATTTTATCCATCTTGTTTGATTTTTAAGTATGTTGCGATAAAGGAAGCCTTTACTCGTCAACCTTAAAGAGATTAGCAATGTAATCTCCAAGTGTTTTAAAAATGTTTTCAAAGTCTTTAATTTCAAAATTATCAACGATTCTGCTTGACCAAATGTTTGAGTAGGTGAAGTTATATTCAATATCCTCCACATGAGCCTTCGTTAATAGATAGCAACCCAATTCGGCTATGACTTCGTTTTTAGCATACGAAGATTCGCCTTTAAAATTAAGGTTTAACTTCGATCCCAGATGATGTCCTAATTCATGGAACATCGTTTGAGATGTTTTGCTTAAAATCGTGATTGTCCTTGTTTTCTCGTTGTAAAATCCCTTGGCTTCTTCGTTTGGATCTTCTTTTTCGATAATGGTTATTTCGGGAAAGTTTGAAACGACAAAACCTTTCGCTTCTTCATATTCGATAGTTGCGTTTTTCCAAACCTTTTCTTCTGCTTCTTCGTGAGCTTTAAGGTAATCCTCATATGCGGTAGTTTGGGAAATATCGAAAGTATAACCGATCTTGAAAAGGGTTAAGTTAATGATCTTTTCCTCGTTTTCTTCTCCCTCTTCTTTTTTGACTTTCACTACAAATGGAAATAAAATTGGGAGACCTTTTTCTCCTTTTAGCACGCTATAACCAAGCTTTTTCCAATTAGCGTAGGAATTCAAAGTTCCCTTGTACTTTTCCATTCCTCGACCTATAGCCTCGATATTTGCCAAGATACGATTTCGAAAGCTATATTGATGTACCATTTTTAAATTAGCAAAAAGCGAAATAACTTCCTTTAACTCCTTTTTCTCAAGAAAAGCTTTGTAAAGGACTTTCATTTCACTTATCTTTTCTTGTTTTGCGTCTTTTTTAGTAGATTGTTCGCTCATTTTATTATCACCAAGAAAAAAAAAAATTAGAGTAAGCCCATTCGAGCCATTGGACTTATCGATCCGCATTTGCAGACCTTGTAATTAGACTTGTTTTTCATCCCACAACATGGGCAACAAACAGCAACTGATAAAACAGTGCTTTTCATCATCATTTTCGAGACAGTTTTGTTTATTTTTTGCGTTTTCATCACCATTTAGAAATTGTTCTATATTATTATTACAGTAATCATAGTATATAAACATTGCTACTGTTTCCGTAATGTTGGATCGATGGAACTTGCTTTACGAGCTATCAGGCTCTAAAAGCAAGTTGATTGAGCGTCCTAGACTACGAACGAAATTTCGTTGGCGAATAAAAAATTTCTCGAGAAATTATTTTTTAGAAGAATTTTTAGGACCATGAAAAAAATTGTTTTCTTTCCAGGCCTAGGGGACATACGAATTTTTTATTTTTTTAGAAGAAAAAAGAGCTAACTTGTTCTCATAGCCTAAGCAGGCATATTTAGAAAAATCTAATTTGTAAAGCCTTAAACTTGCGAAATAATTTCTAAATGATATGCACTTCAAACTTCCTTTATAAAGCCTAGATTATATTTATAAACTAGCGAAATAAGTTCTCACATAATACATTTCAAACGCATTGTAAAACATGATTTATAATGACTAATCGTAAAATCAAATTCTTATTAGTTATAACGATCTTATTTGGATCGCTTCTT
>JAEOUI010000588.1 GCA_016839425.1 Promethearchaeota archaeon | reverse complement strand
TCTTTATCATCCAATTGGAAAAAAACAAGTGTACGGGGTACTAAAGTGGCTCCTTGAAAAAAGTGTTTTTTATACTCACTATGTTTCATTTTTTCTAAGGTCTTAACATCTTGAAACGGTAGAACTAAGCGCGCACCATTTTTTTCAATCTTAACGGTATCATATAACGTTTCTTCTCTCAATACTAATTCATCAGTGAATATTTTTGCCTTAATCGGGTATTTTTCTCGAATCGTGGTGCTATTATCAAATCCAATATAATTAGCCTTTAAACAAATATGATCTACATTAAAAAAATAGTGTTCAGGGAAATCCCATATCTCTAATTTTTGAAAAGGTTTAAACGCTCTAAAATTGAAACAATGATCTCCATTAAGGATACTTTTAGTGATTACAAAAAAGATATTTCCTCCTTTTCTCAAAAATTTTTGAGGTAAGGCATAAAAGAAAATTGCTGCTAATTCGATATGCGTTATGTATTGACTCTGAGGCTTAATCTGTAATTCCTCTGCTAATTCTCGAATTTGATTTTGATATTCTTTACTATTAAGGTCCTTATAAGTTAACCATGGGGGGTTTCCGATTATTAAATCAAAAGAAGAATATATGTTTTTTAAGTCAATGAAGACTTTCCTTTCATACTTCTTAGGAAATAGAGAATCCATTAAAAAGATATTAATATTTGGAATAGGATCCTTTCCAAAGTCAAAATATTCCAAAAATAAGAGTAAGATGTTTATTTTAGTAGTTAAAATGGCTAAAGGGTTTATATCAAACCCGTATACATTATTAATTGCTAAATATTTTAACGAATTTTGTTTTTCTGAATTAAGGATTGTTAGAATAATTTGTATTAAAAAACTACCCGAACCACATGAAGGATCTAATAATCTCACCCCAAACACATAGACATCGTCAATCATCAATCTAACTAATTTCTCAGGTGTGTAAAACTCCCCAATTTTATGGCGAGTGAGAGGTAAAAAAATCTGTTGATATAATTCTTGAAATAAATCTTCATGTGCGTAAGAATAACTTTCTAAGTGAGTAAAGACTTTAAGAAAAATTTTTTTGCTTAAATCTGTCCAATAAAAATGCTCAAATTCAAATATATGAAAAGCTGAAATATCACTATCTTTATAATCTGCATATGCATCATCCACATCTAAGTTCTGAATTATAGATAACCGTATAATCACAAAAGCTTTTAGAATTAGTGCAAAATACGTATGTCTGAGAAATAAATCTTCATCCGTGACTCCATATATATTCTTGAATGCTTCGGTCCATTCTTTATATTTACTTTCATATTCTGCTTTTCTTGTTTCAGCTCTTTTTTGAAGGAACAAATAAGCTTGCTTGAATATATTTGAACGTAGTCCAAAAATCTTTGTAATATCCTCTGAACCAATAATTTTTTCTGATTCAACCATTCTTGTCTAAATCCTCATATAGGACCCTTTTTAACATGCATATATTCCCTATTTAGAATAAAATCTAAATCTGTATTAAATTTTGACATTAATACATCAATAATTAAAGAAGACCATCCGAAATTTTTCGCACCCATTCCTTCTCCCGTATGAGGGTTATAAAATTCTCTAAACTCGCTAATTTCTATTAATTTAAGCGTTTTCTGAATTAATTCTATAGCAATATTTTCAAATCCGTGCTTTTGTAAACCCTTGATAATAAACCAATTAATATTTATCCATGATGGTCCCCTCCATAATAATAAACCCTTTTCTGTATAAGAGGATTCATTGACTGCTACTGAGGAGACAGGGTAAGGTGTCCAAAATTCATTCTCATTAAGAAGATGATCCTCTACTATAGTTGTGGCAATATTTAAGGGTAAATTATCTAAAATTAGAGGAATCATCGAAGTGACTCCCTTAACAGAATCTAATTGGTTATCCTTCCCATAGCGGTTAAAAAATAGCCCCTCATCAGAATCCCAACAATATTTAATTAAGCTTTCTTCCAGCTTTTTTGCTCTATTATTATATTTATTCTTTTCATCAAAATTATTTATCAGGCCATATAATTTTGCTAATCCTCGACATCCTTGGATATAGACACAATTAAATAACAAATCTTTAT
>JAEOUI010000587.1 GCA_016839425.1 Promethearchaeota archaeon | reverse complement strand
TTTTCTCCAAAAAATTTCTTGATTAGAGAGGGATCGGTTCGCTTAATATTTAATTTAGAGGGTTGATAATTGTAAATAATCTCAATAAATTCATTCATAATATACGCTGTTGCCCCCCAAATGATATTACGTCGCCAATAATAGTAATAGATTGGATAAATCGTTTTATTTTGTTCCCAAGTTTCTTCTTGAAAGCAGCCATTTTCTCCAAAGATATACAAAGGAACTTTTATGACTTTATGAACTTCAGCATCTGAAATATTTACTTTAAAATTACCATTCACGAATCCAATATATGGTGTAATTATATATTTAGTAATTGTAAAAAGGTCATCTAGTCGCCCTAATATTTCTATTTGATCTCTCTTTATACCTACTTCTTCTTCAGTCTCTCTTAATGCTGTATCAATGAGATTCTTATCATCATCATCTTGCTTTCCACCTGGAAATGAGATTTCTCCTCTGTGATGTTTGAGGTTCTTATGTCGTATTGTAAAAATTATTTTAATTTCATTATCTTCCCAAAAAAAAGGGATTAAAACAGCAGACGGTTTAAAATCTGAGTGTTTAATCTCTAGAAATTTTCTATTTTTTAATTTTGATTCGACAAACTTCTTAAATTCTTCCATTTTAACTCAAGGGCTTTTTAATTTTCCAGATAAACAAATTTTTTCGAAATCGAATATTAAATGTTCTTCATTCTTATCTCGTATTACCAATTTATTAGTGTTTGTAACCTTTCCAATTACTTGAGATTGGATGTTTGCTTCATGCAATATTGGAAGAACATCTTTGGATTTGTTACTAGTCATCACGATTCCAAATCCTGGATATGCTTTTAACCATTTTTTCATTTCTATATTTTCGGGAATTGGAATTTTTTCAAAATTTATGGTGCCTCCTTTTCTACTGTCGTCTAGAAGCATTCCTAGGGTTCCAATCATACCAGGATTTGAAATGTCTTTACAAGCAGTTGCTAATTTTTTTTCTGATATCTCCCATATAGCTTTATATTTCTCATAAACTTGTTTAGAATTTTTCTTTGTCGTTGTATCCCAAGCATATTCAAACTTTGGGTGGAATTGACCATCAAAATCAACGCCAACAATAATATCATCATTATTTTGAGCACTATCGGAATATATAACGTTATCTTTTTTCACAATTCCTAATATAGAAACAGCCAATTCAGAATGAGAAGAATCGGGATGTAAATGTCCACCTACCATTGGAACTTTAAATTTTTTACACCCATCAGTGATACCTTTAAACATTTCATTTTCTATTTCAAGAGAATTGGTTGCCATCATATTAAGAACAGCAATTGGTTTTCCACCTTTTACAATAATATCATTAATATTTACTAAGATCGAAAAATAACCTGCTAAATAAGGGGAATGTTCGATTAATTTCTCCCACATTCCATCAAGAGCTAATAATAAATATTCATTTGATAAAGATTCTATTTCAATTACTGCGGAATCTTCGCCGAAGGCTTTAATCACATTTGTTCCATCTTGAACTTGATGGGTTTGAGTTAATATATTAATAGCTTTTGCAATATCTTGCTTTCTTTTAACACCAATAAAATTCCTAATCTCTAAAACGATTTCATTTAAATCCAGCAAGGATGATTCCTCACAAAATATTTAGGAAAAAGCTATTTTTAGTGATTTCTCTGGACAACTAGCAACACACTCAAGACATAAAATACAAGATCTATGCCTCATTCGTTTTAATTCTAGCTTTAAGATAGGAACATTCATTGGACAAGCATCCTCACATTTCCTGCATTTATTACAAGTAACTGGATCTCGTTTCAATCCTAAAAAACCATAATTTGATAAGTATCCCATGCAACCACCAGTTGGACATAAGAAACGGCAATAGATTCGAGTTAACCAATATTGTAATGCAAAAACAAGCCCCGTAAAGATTACTTGTACCACAAATATAGGATTTTGTACAAAAAATTCAAAAAATCCAACATTTAAATTGAGAGTATTTTCCCTGAAGGTTTGAGGAAGGATTGAAAAAAGAAAATTATAGGGATCTAATTGAGACCACA
>JAEOUI010000415.1 GCA_016839425.1 Promethearchaeota archaeon | reverse complement strand
TTTTATTGGAATCACAAAAATCGTTGAATAAATGATAGTAAAGATTATTCTTTAAATCATTGAAGAATAAAATTTTTGGATTTATTTTATTCAATTTATATGATTTATCAATCAAAAAGTAGAAATGAAAATAATTTATAATTTTATTTTTACATTTGGGATATTATAATTTAAATATTGTTTTTTAATTCATTTTCCAGGTGCGTAATAATGGCATAACCAACGACAAATTCCATCTAAACCTGGAAACATTGTCCTTTCGTTTATGTTTGATTGTGAAAGCTTGTCCCGAATCTCGACTTTGAGTTCTGATGGAATAATAATTTTTCTCCAGAGGCGCTCGTCGGGATGTTTTTGGAGCCAGTCGTCCATACAGACTTCGGGGTTTGACATGAAGGAAAACATGGCGAATTGATTGACCACCCTATCGTCAATTGATGGTGGTTCGAGAAATATGGCGTAATCCTCTTCACTAGTACTTTCAAGGTTTTTTAACGCTTCAAGCGTTCCCGTGAATGTTTCTTCGAGCAATTCGATGGAATGAACTCGTGAGTCGCTGTTAACTAACGGTTTAATTATTTTATTGGGAAGGTATTTACTACATTCGATGAAATTAACCACCCAAACGGCGCCATCCTTATTGGTCTTCTCTAAATTGCTGGTGGCAAAATACAGGGCGACGAGAGGAGAATAAGTCCAGTCAAGCAACCGCGTGGGAAGTCCGTGATGCTGACCAACGATCAACCAATGCCAAATGGAATTAAACTGTGCAACATCTTGACGAGAATATCTTGCTATTTCTTTTCCCGCGTATTTCTTGAAGTTCCTGAGTAAGTGCGGTTCAATTTTAGCGTATTTTCCTCCTAATCTCATGAGCGAAGTTTCCAAGCAATAAGTATTATCTGAAACGCCTCGATAGGCGAGAGGAGCTCGAAATCGACTTATTTTTGGCGTCCACCATCCTTTGAATAACTCGTCATTTAATTGGTTCCAACTATCGATCCTGATTTCGTTCATGTTCTAAATTAAACTGCACTTGGTTAAAAAATTAACTCATTTTCAAGCGTTCAAGACATAAAAAAGCTAGTATATAAAAAAGATTATTCACATTAAAATGGAGTTTTAAGCAATTGCATTGCGTTTGATAATTGGCTCCTCTTCATTAGTTTTCCCTCCTAATCGCTTGAAATTCGGTTCTCTTTTTCCAATAAAAGCAAAGAGCCCTTCGGTCCATTCTAAAGTGAAAACATTTTCTAGGAAATAATGTTTTTCCAATTCTAAGGCATCGTTAAAATTCATTCCTATTCCCTCCTGCATCGCTTTTTTAGTCAAAGCCGTAGAACTTGGACAACCTTTTGCAATAGCTCTTGCAATCTCGATGGCTCTTTCCAGAATCTTTTCGTTCGGGACAATTTCCTCCACGAGTCCAATTTTAAGCGCATGTGAAGCGTTAATTGCTTCCCCAGTATAAATGAATTTTTTAGCAGCTCCAAGTCCTATGATTCGTGGTATCCTCTGCGTTCCTCCATACCCTGGAATGAATGCAACCCTAGTTTCTGGCATCGCGAATAATGCATTTTGCGAAGCAATTCGAATGTCACAAGCGCATCCTAGTTCAATGCCACCGCCGTAAGAAAGTCCTTTAAAAGCAACAATGAAAGGTTTTGGCGATTCCTCAATCATTTTATATGTTTCGTGTCCTAACTCTAGGTTATTAATTGCATTTCTCATTTTTTTCTTCGAACCGTATTTCCTTAAGAGTTCTTTCAAGTCGGCTCCTACGGTAAATATTTTTGGAAGCGCTGTTGTAATTATTACCGAAATCACATTCGAATCCTCGTTTGCCCTTTCTACGATTTCTCGCAACTCCCAGAAAAAGTTCTCATTTAATACATTCTGAGGTGGATTGTTAATATAGGCAATCAAGGTGCTATCGTCTTGTTCAATAATAAAATTATTCATTTTACTCACTTTAATATTGTTTTTTAAAATTGATTTTTGTCTTTTTAGATTGGATACCTCAACCCTCCAATCTCATATCAAATAAAGAAAAGATTATATATAAATCGATAAGGACCAAATTTTTGCATTTATGATATTTATCGAAATAGATTTTTCAATAGTCATTTTCATCATTAAAATATTGAATAGATAAAGGAATTTAATTTGGGGAGCAATATATCAACAAAAAGCCCCCACTGTTTATCACACGTAAAATCATGATTATATTTCTCTAACTCTTCTCGCGATCTATATCCAAAGACAAGAGGGATTAAGAGGTTTGGTGGAATGCTCATATTGGAAGACTTGTCTGTGGAAGGAATGATTTTAATCTCCTTTATTTTTCCCTTTTTTATTGTCATTTTTAATGCGTTTTGATATAAGTTAATATAGAAATCATCTGATAAATCCTGGAAAGGGCCGTTTTCAAGCCTTTTGTCTATTATTGGTTTTATTTTTTTTAAAAATCTTTCTAAGTTGGGGATTTTTATTTGCCAAGCGTATTGATCTGGATTATAGAGTCCTACGCTTTTAGCGACATCAAGCAAAACGCATTTATCGTGGACATTTAACCTCACATATGATTTCTTGCATTTTAAAGCTAATTCTTTAAGCTTATATGTAATCTCAATAGCAGCTTTAAAGGAAACATTAGAAACTTCCTTGAGGATCAGTCCTTCCCCAAATCCTTCTTGTGAAACTCGAAAATAACCTATTTTTTCTTCATTTGGATCAACGATAAGCCAAAATTCCGAGCTTGGGTCGTATTCTAAGGATGGATCTAATAGATACTGCCAGATTGCCTCGTTGCGTATTGACTTGATGTCCAAGTCTTTTACTGCTTCAGAATATAATTTGCTCAACAAGGGAATATCTTCTTTTGAGGCTCTTAAAAAATTAAATTCTTTTTTGCTATCAGGTTCTCGATCGGGAAGATGCGTTAGATCTAATTGGTTCCAAGGTTCCAATGGCATTGCGTATTCGTAACCGAATTGCTTGTAAAAATAGGGAATGCCCTCAATCACGGTAATATCGTATTCGTCTCTATCAAGTAATTCTTCGAATCGAGCGTTTAATTCTCTTATCAATCCCTTGTTTCGATATTCTTCGAGCGTCCCAACAATTCCCATTTCTGCCGTTTTTATGTTAATATTTCCAAATTGCCACGAAAAATGAATGAGGGTAATGGTAGCTACTACTTTTTTCAAACGCTCGTCTTCTACGAACAAGAAATAGTCGGAATTGTTCAAGGGGTAATGGTAATAGAGAGTTTTATATAACCGAGCCACGCTAGGTTCTTCTTGAAATACGATTTTCAAGAGAGATATGACTCCGTTCAAGTCTTCCAGGCATTGGACGGTCTTCATGACTAATCCGTTACCTAAATCTTTACGATAAGTGCTAAAATCTGACATGATTCATTCTATATTTTTAATTTTTAAGGTTTCGGAATACATTGTTATTTTCGATAATAACGGTACAAATTCCCATGGATCCCGAAACACCGGAATCTTATTTTCGGTCAAGAACTTTACGGCTCGAGATCTGTCTTCGGGACAATTTGCTGCTTGTATGATCACTAGTATGGGATTATCACGCTTTTTTAAAAATCGAAACGCTTCCAAGATTCCTTTTTCGAATTCTGAATTTTTTCTAATGTGGTAATTTTGATTTAAATACCAACTCGGCAAGTCCATAATCAAAGCGTCAATATTCTCGTCGGAGAGAGCAATATCCATAATGGCTTTCATGCTTTCGGTGTTAAATACCTGCGTTGACACATCTAATGGGTTTTTAGAACTCGTACCTAAAGTAAAAAACTTTTCATCTAGCCTTTTTTGGATTTCAGGGCTAAATCGAGGGACTTTAATACCGTGTTTCTCGAGCAGGTCCGTAAGGACGACGCCGTATCCCCCGCTAATACTAAATAACGCCACATTTTTCACTTTAAAAGGACCGTAAAAATCAACGAGCATTGCTGTGTGTAACATCCGTTCGATCGTATCAACCCTTATGACATTGTATTGGCTAAAAAGAGCGTCCCAAACCTTCTCGCTGCCAGTTATAGCCGCCGTGTGAGTCTGAGCGGCTTTCGAGCCTGATTCGGTTCTCCCGCCTTTAACGATTATGAAAGGTTTCTTATTGATCGAAAGGATTTTTTTTAGAGCACCTCCTCTCGATAGTTTGATGCCTTCTAAATAACATGTGATGATTTCCGTTTCGTCATCGTGAACGAGGAAGTTTAACAGGTCCACGAAATCGATATCGGCTCCGTTTCCAAAAGAAAACACCTTTGAGAAAGCAATTCCTAAGTCCTCAGACGAGTAAATCACAATATTACTAATACCCCCAGACTGGGATATGAAAGCAATATTTCCAGGGAATGTTGGAAATTTATACCTCCAAGCAATTCCAAGTTTTGGATAAAACAAGCCCATTCCATTAGGTCCCAAGATTCTTACCTTTCCTCTTGATTTCTCGAGCAATTTGTTCTCGAGCTCGATTCCCTCTTGAGTTCCCGAATCTGAAAATTCTGCCGTAAAAATGCTCGCTAATTTAACTCCTTTTTTTACACAATCGCTCATAACTTCTAATATTTGCGTGGGTGGGACTGTGATGTAGGCGTAATCAATGTCTTCTGGAACATCCGTAAGGGTTGGAAAAATTTTTCCTTCAGTACCGTTATCAAATTCCGGAATTTGCTTTAATCTAGGGTTTATGGCATAGATATTTCCCTTAAAGTTCTCCTGATGGCTTCTTAGGAAAAAAAACTCGCGCTTTTGAGTCGTTCCAATAACGGCCATTGTTTTTATATCGTTTATAAAAGTTAAATCTTTAACTTCTTGGTTTTTATCGTTCATCGGTACTAAGATGATTAAATTCTGTAGCTTAATTAAAATTTTGTACTTATCGCTTAGATCTTCATTAATCACTCTAAATTTTTGCTTAATTTTATATACATGCGTGTTATATTTTTATATCAAATGAATACCATAGATGAAGATGTTTTAAATCGATCGGAGCGAATAGTAGCGTTATTTAATTCCTTTAAAGGGAAAAGTGTAGCAAATGTTTGGGGATCAAAACTTCCTTTTTCAAGATATTTGAACGGAACTCTTCTTAATGTCAAAAGAGGCGAATTAGAACTTGAATTCAAGCTTAAACCAGAATGGGCAAATCCAACGGGGCTATTACACGGCGGTATGCAGGGTGCCTTAATTGACGATTCAATAGGGATGACAACTGCAACCCTTGGTTATCCAGGTTTTCTCATTTCTATTGATTCTCAACTGAACTATATAGGAAAAATAAGCATTGACGAGATTGTTGTGGTTAGAACAAAAACCCTCAGGGAAGGAAAGAATATCGTGAATATGTCTTGCGAAATCCTCGGAAAAGATGGACATTTGATTGCAATTGGAAATTCTAACTTGTTAAAAACTCAATACACGCCCGATTATGTTAAAATGATTGATGAGTCATCAAGATAATTATGATAAATAGATGTTTATTTAAAATTTAATTTGGTTTTAATAGGAATCAAAACAAATAAATCTATAAAAAAAAAAGGGATTTATAATTTTTATATATACATTACAAATGATGTTACATTTATCCAAGTTACTATAAGAGAAGCCATAATTGCGCCAAGGTAAATTTTACCCGTTTTACGATAGAAATAAATCAGCATGAATATAATTGTTGCGTATATTGGAATCAAGCCCATGAGTAATAATGTCATGAGAGGTCCCCAGTCTTCCGTAAGTTCTGGTGTGTTCAAGGGTGGTGCTTGACCAAACCACATTGGACCATATTGAATGAGCACTAAGACAACCAATCCAGCTAACATTGCAAAACAGGCTTTTAACCACCAAATTGCCTGCGTCTTGTTTGAGGATTCTTTTTCATCTAATTTTAGTTCTCCGAATAAAAATAAACCACCAACAACGAGGAAGAAAAGCAATGTTGGAACGAAATATCCAAGAAACTTAAGAAATCTTTCAAATGTAAGCGTCGTTAAAATTGACCACACTCCTCTTAAGGGTATCTTAAAGATCAGATCAGCTAAGAATACCCATAAGTATAACCAACCAAACAGAATGGCTGCAATTAAAATCGTTTTTCCAAGAATCTTAAAGTTTGCAGATTTTAAGAATCGTTGCTTAAAACTCAAGCCTTCTTTTTCTGAACGTCTTGCGAAGGAAACACCCATATCATGAAAAGATATTTCACTTCGATCTTTTCTCCATTTTAATGCGTACCAAATTCCAAATAAAACAGCTGAAATTCCCGTATTTATCAAGTACCATATTGCCAAGGAATTTGCGATACCGATGTTAAAGAAATCGTTCGTTATGCTTTCGATTTTTCCTGTACCACCCCATATCTCTGGTCTCCAATAAGTGAATGTGAGAAAAGTAATGACACCAATTATGGCATTTATGGATGCAAAAATATACCATATATATTTTTTCTTGACATGTGTTTTTTCAGGGATTGGTTGATTGACATCCTTTAGGAACTTGATTTTCATCAATAGGACTGCCAGTGGTAAAATGGACATCAAGGCGAAAAGACAGGCAAGAATCCCAAAAATTTCAGAATATATGAATATCTGTGATACGGGATTTGCAATGTCCCAAGCTTCTACTACTGTTTTTCCTAAAAGAGCTTGAGAAAACCATGCAACCTTTTCTGCGATTGCTTGTGGAGAAGCAGTTAATCCAGGATGAGTGGTTGGAATTAAAGCGTGTCTCCTCATTGCTCCAGATGCCCAACCACCCCCTAAATCGTAAGTCGTGTCAAATGCTGCCGTTCCTGTAAGCCCGTAAGCAGCGTCTATTACTTGTAAGGCGCTCGTAATCCATTCAGATAATGTCGTGTCTTCTTCTCTCTCGAATTCTTCTTTTTCTGCCATTATATGAAGCAAGTTTGGGCAAAGTGTTGTATTAATCATGGAATTTAACCAATATCCTGGACTGAATGTTTCTAATACTACGGCATGTAACCCAAATCCGCCATATGCAAATAAAATAGGCTCTAGCATATAATTGATTTCAAGAGAACCCATTGAATGCCCCATGACACCTAAATTTGCCGCATCAACATAAGAGAGATTAGTCGCTAGATATTGATACGCCGCAAAATAACTTGAGTCGGCCGGATTATCCCAATTCTCTTGAAAGGATCCATCAGAAGCACCGTGACCATTCTGGTCTATACACAATACTACCATTCCTGCTCGCGCTAATTCAATCGCGCTTGGTCGATACACATCCTTATCGTTATTAAATCCATGAATGGCAAGAATTCCTGGAGCTGGATCGCTACTAGTTGCGGAACTTGGCCTGTATATCTTAGCCACTAAATTTTCTCCGTCAAGTCCCTTGAAATTAACGATTTGGACATCAACTTGACCAAAAGAGTTTTGAAATCCACTTGACATACCCATGGAAAAAATCATTAAGGCCGTAAGAATAATAAATCCCGTTATTGCTTTATTTTCTTTAATTTTCCCAAAAATTTTTGACACTTTTTTTTCACTTATATTGTTGATAAATTTATAAAAGTTTGGTGACAATTTCGTCAAAAGAGTATATAAATCTTTTGAAGTTAAGAATAAAATCAAATTATAATTATATGGATTTCTCATTCAACAGGTTGATTTTTTTTAAACTTATTCGAAGTTTTATTTTATCCATTTATAATATCTGCTATTCTCCTTATGAATTATAACGATCAAATTCTTTTAACAATTTTGCAATTGCAAAATAAAAAATTAAATCCAATAGTTAAAACAAATTGATTTAAAAAAGTGGTTTTATTTAAAATATTGAATTAATCGTCCCAGGCAAAATGATTTATAATTGCGTCGCTAGGGCATATATCCTGGCACGCCATGCATTCTATGCATTCCTTGATGTTATCTGCGAATACTTTTCCCTCTACTAAATCGTATACATCTGCGGGGCATGTCTCAACGCATAAACCAAGACCAGAACATGCATCCAGGTCTATTTCGACCCACTTACCCGAATGTTCCCATCTTTTTATTTCATCCATTTTTATTTCAATTCAAATTTAAGTGATACCTAATATTATAAACTTAAGAATATCAAGGATATAACATCATCCATCAAATAAATAAAGTATTTGTATAATAATGCTGAAATTAATGGGCAAATAGCTTTTGCGTAAAACAATCATCAATCTGATCCTATTGTTTGAGATCAATCGCAAGGCAAATAATATCTTCGTAATTCGTGCATTGGGCAATTCTTCCTTGTATCGAATATATTTCTAAAATATCCTTGGTATTTTTATCTGAATATTTTAGAATTATTATTTTTCTCATTGCGTAATCTCCGTGCTTGTATTGCTATGGTTTCAAGTAATCTTCCTTGGTTTGAAGTGATCCAAGGACCTTCGCAATCAACGGCTGCATATGGCACATCTGATCTGTTGGCTATGGGTCTTATAATGGCTTGTGAATTCATTGCTGGTTGGCAGTTGAAAGTACCAAGATTTATCACGGCATCATATACATCACTTTTTATTGCATCCAAGTATCTACCAACAATACTCGTGGTCTCTGTTACGCAATTAAGTGTGAAGTATTGATGTCCTAACGCTAAAACATCCTTGTATTCTGTGTTAGTATCAAATAAAAGATTTGCTCTTTTCATTGCTTTCCTTAAAGAATTAATTTGAGTCTCTATTAGTTGAATTGTTAAAATAGTTCTTTTTGCTTTTTGGAATTCCTTTAATTCATCTTCAGATATCTTTAATTCTTCGTAGTATGATTCAGTAAATTGTTGTTTAGGGTTTAATATGCCTTTTTTATAACCAAAACGAATAGTTGGTTCTGAAATGAATAGAAGCAAGGATTCTGTAAAATCAACAATCTTTGGAACAATACCTTTACTTAGAAAGAATTCTTCAACTGGGCGGTGAATGAATAATAGATTTAATCCTCCAATTACCAATACTTTTGGTGCTTTCCCGATAGTAGTTTTTCTAGGAATCTTCCTTATCTCTTTAGCCCATTTCAATAACCCCATTCGTAATCCATGTTTTTCTTCTTTCATTGAATTGATGAAGTTATCAGTTGATTGTTCGAATAGATCCATTGCAGAAGCTTTATCTTCAGCAATACAGTACAAAGAGTTCCTGGCTTCTTTCAAATACTTCCCAACTAAAAAATGTATATTCTCCTGGGTTAATAGATCAAAGGGAAGGCCCAGATAATTGTTTTGCTTGTTCGGAGATATATAAAACATTGTATTTTTAATCCTTAAACGGTTTGTAATGGCTTTCCACATGTTTGGCCACCCACCGTTCTGACAAGGACCATGTTGATCAATTGGAGCCTTATAAATCGTAATTTCATCTTTGGAACGATTTTCATTAATATCCTTCATAATTGCTCCGGCTATTGAAACTCCTGGCAAACATTCTCTTCCTGAACAGGCTTTTCTTCCATACTGAATTATTGAAAGATCAGTTTTTGGAGCAAAACGAATATTTCGATTAATTTTTTCGTAGAGGTTCGAGACAAGTCGACATCCATATGTACCCCGATCCTCAGGAAACACATATACAATTCTAGGATCATCTAAAAAAACACAGTTTCCGTTGCTATCAATAATATATTCGAAATCTTCTGAAAAGCGACATTCTTGAAAATCTTTTTTATTTTCTATAATTAATTCTTCCATATTTGATTAAAACACCTTTATATCGTCAAATATTTTTTTTTGGTGTTTTCAATTTTTTCTCTTAGATAACCTTCGTGTCTAATTATATCACTTTGTATGCCTTTTTCGATATTCTTACTCATTTAATCGAAACAGCACCGATTTCCAAACCTTCAAAAAGTGCTTGAATACTCATTTATATATAATTTTATGTTAGTAATTTGAATATTACAATATTATTGTCCAATTTTTAATTATTTTAAATTTTTTTCAAATTGATAAAAATTTAATGCGTTATAAATAATATCAAAATTATCTGCCCTAATATACTATTTTTATATATAACTCTCTTGATGCATATTATGTGAACAAATCATATCTTTATTAATAAAAAAGTG
>JAEOUI010000414.1 GCA_016839425.1 Promethearchaeota archaeon | reverse complement strand
TTCATTTATTCCAAATAAGGACGAAAAGATAAAACAAAATAAAATTTTAATTTTTACTACTTTTTTTTTGACTATTGCTTATTTTACATATATTATTCCGTTTCTAATGGCGTTTATATTTCTAAATATCATTAGTTTCTTTTCAGAAAGGAGTATGAGAATCTATTCATTTAAGAAATTAACCTTATTAACAGGAATCCTTCTTATTTTTCTCGTTATATTTGATCTAATTACAAATAATTATTTGAGTTCAAGTTTTGATATAATTGTTTTTTTCACTGAATCAATAGCTTTGAATAAAATATTTACTCTTATACCACCTTTAATAATATTAATCATTGGATTAGTAATAATTATAATTTATCATTATTCCTGCTATATTATCTTTAAAAGGTATAGCTTTAAGATCAAATGGTTTATTAAAATAGAGAATAGATTCAAAATTAAGTATCTTTACTTTATCATAATCTTCTTTATTATTACTTTTTTATTCACCCTTATATTTGGGTCCATTTTTAACTCATCAATCACACATACATTTTTCTTTTTATATAGTACTGATATTATAGTTGGTTTTCAATATATAGGAATATTTTGTATTATAATTTTTTATTTTTGCATTGACTCACAATTTTTTAAGGAAAATAAGAACGTAGTAAAAATTTTAGCTTCATTGGTGCTAATTCTCTTTATACTTGCTTCAGTACTTATTTTCTTAGAATGGTTTAAAAGCAGAAATGGATATTTAAACCATTTAACCGTAAATGACCTAATCCGTATTAATGTATGGTTTAATAGAATTATTATGTATTCCTTCCCTCCATTATGCATTTTAGGAGTCGTTAGCGTATATCAAGTTGAAAAGAATTTAAATATACGGACTAATAAATTAAAAACTAATTTGCTTAAATCCAGAATTGTTCTAATAATATGTTTTGTTTTTTTTGGAATTTTAACCAACGCCAATTTGACCGCTGAAAGACAAAATAACCTAGACGAGACAGAAATAGATGTGTTGAGTTGGATGTCTGAGAATCTACCATATTCTTCAAATATTCTTATTAATAATGATTATTACTTGAAAGAAGGCGTGAAAAGTATAACTTATAGCAACTATTGGTTTATTGAGGATACTTTTAATAAATCCTCCTATGACCAAGTTGATTTTGAAGAGAAAAAATCTTATTTAGTTGACGAAAAAATACAATACTTGTTGGCTTCTGGAGATTTCACGAAAAATTACTTAAATGGTACGGATTTTATAAATAAATTTTACAATACAACATTATATCAAAACGAGGCCCTTACGCTTTATATGGCATCGTATTTTAATTAGAAAATTGCACGAAACTAAATCCTTAAAATATTAATTTTTATATTCCAAAATCAAACTATTTATCTTTGAAATTGTGTCAATTATAATTGACTTACTTAAATTAATATTTCAAATAATATTTAGAACATTATGAAAATCTTGTTAATCAATTTACCAAGATATAATGGTACTTCAGTAACCAGAGAGGGTCGTTGTGAATTGCTCGCTCCTTATCGAACCGATACTCCAGCAACCTTACTCATTATGGCAGCAATTTTAAGGGAAAATTATCACGATATTGAATTTATCGATGCAAATGCTTATAACTTAAACTATACTAAAATTAGCAGGATTTTAAAAAATAAGCAATATAAAGCAGTTTTATTCACATTTGCCGCTAAAATTTCTGATCACGAACTTCAGATATGTGATTTCGCAAAAGAAGCAAATTCTTCATGCGTCACTATAGGTTATTCTTGGTATGGAAAATATTTTTATCAAGAAATCTTATCCGAAAATCCAAATTTAGATGTTTTAATCATACAAGACCCTTTTTCGGTTATCGAAGATCTAATAAAATCTATCGAAAATAGGGGTGATTTAAATAAAATAAATGGCCTTGCATATAGATCAAATGATAAATTAGTTAAGCTTAATCCCGAACTAAAAAATAGGATTAAAATAGAAGATCTACCCCTTCCTGCATACGATCTAGTAAAATCCTTTCGTAATTATTACATTTTTTCACCAATGTTAAGTCCATACGCTTTAATTTACGCTGGAAAAGGGTGTCCGTATAATTGCCAGTATTGTCTTGTTGCGAATACGAAGTACAGCGGGAGGACCGCCGATAGTATTATAAAAGAGCTAAAATATCTCCAGGAAGAAAAAGGCGTTAAGTATGTCTGGTTTTTCGACGAAATTTTCACTATCAATCGAAAAAGAATCGTTGAAATCTGCGAAAAAATAAAATTAGAAAAAATTAAGATTAAATGGTTTTGTGATTCCAGAGTTGAACTTGTTGATTTACAATTATTAAAAATGATGAAAAGAGCTGGTTGCATTGGTATCTCATATGGTGTCGAATCGGGGAGCCAAAAGATATTAAATTCTATGAACAAGCGCACCAATGTTAAACAAGCCATTCAGGCTTTGAAATGGACCAGAAAAGCGCGTATTCCCATCCAATTAAACCTTATATTGGGCTATATCGGAGAGACAAAAAACACTCTTAAGGAAACGGAATCGTTCGTAAAAAAGATACTCCCCGAGATTCTTCAAATATCAAAAATATCTCCCATGTTTGGATCGGAGTTCGTGAAAATGTGCCTTGAGAATCAATGGATCGACAATCAATCCTCTTGGAGAGAGAAATTAAATGCATCACCCTTAAATTTAAAAAATTATCCTCCCTTATCTCTAAATTTAGACGAAGAAATTAAAAAATTGAGGAAAATCCTTAGATTCAATCCAAGGTGGTGGATAATTTGCCTTTACACTTTAATACGAAATAAGGATTTGATATTACCTATTGTTGGTGCATTTTTAAAACATTCTAAATCTATCAGCTTGTTTTAATCTTTTAAAATTTAAATTAAAGATCGAAAAATTTTAAGAAAAATTATTTCTCGTTCTTTTTAATTTCGTCTTTTAAACTTTCCTTGTATTTTGATAATTTAAACAATCCCAATATAAATATTACATCTCTCTTATCAACTTGCTTGAAAACAACGAGAAGAATCAAGAATATACCAATCGCAAGTACAGAATTCATTAATAAAAGTATAAAACCATTTGAGAATAAGGATATGTTTCTAAAACCAAATATAGATATGGGAATGGAGATAATCAACGCAATTGTAGCAAATGCAAAATGGTAAAAAGTGTTCTTGCTGCTTTTAATTCCTAATCTATAGGAAAAGTACCTGTAAAAGAACACATCAAGACCCCATGTAAAGAGAGTTATGAACGAGAGACCGATCGCACCAAAACCCAACATCTTTATGGAAAATAATTCTGGTGGCACAAGCACAACTAAAAGCAAAATGAAAAGAATTGCTTTTGCGAAATTATACTTGGAATAAAGTCCTTGTCGTTTACTTGGTATTAGGTGTGACATGTAGGGGTAAGAAATTCCTACAAAATAGGGTACTAAGATTAAAACACTTAAATAGGGAGCAGAATTGATGTATTCTGGAAGAATCAATTGTAATATCAATGCGCTATTCGGTAAAATGACGAGGACTATTCCTAAGAAAAGAATAGAAGAATATTTCTCCACTGCGTGCGTCATTTCTTGGATGGATTTGATATCTCCTGTTTTAAAGTTTGCAGGAAAATAGGAGCTAAACAACAAGTATATTTGGGAAGAAATGAGTATAAGGAACGAAACAACATATTTATCGACAATGTAGTACTCTGCTAAAGCGTTTTCTCCAAAACCTGTGTAAATGACCAATCGTCCTAAATTTTGGATGATCGAGGTTGCAACATAATACAGTATTAATGGTTGGGAAGCTTTTAAGAACTCTTTAGCGATTTTTTTGTCTATCTTTGCTAAAACAAATTCTCCCCTTGACAAGAGGAAGATTAAGACTACTTTAAAGCAAGCACCAGTAAGTAAGGCAAATCCTATAAGTTCTAATGGGATGGAGATGTTTCTATAATTTAAAATAACTAAGAGCGATAAGGAATCTTGAAGTATATTTGCTGAAAAATCGATTAGAGAGAATTTTATCATTTTTTTCTTGCTTTCCAAGTTCACCATCCACGGTAATGTTATTTGGACCGTCATAGTAAATATTACATTCAAGATTAAGAAATTCAACTCTGTAGGAGATAATCCAACGAAAAAAGATCCAATAATCAAAGGAACAAAACTGGAAAGAACTATTATTGATTTCAATAGCAATAAGACGCTAAAATAGCTCTCAAAATCGTCGTCGGCGTTGTGTTGCCTGTAAATCGATGCGAATCCCAAATCGATGAACATTGAAAAAATTCCAATAATCGAACCTGTCAACCCAATAATACCAACCAATGATTGGTCATAAGTTAGCATCAGTACATAATTCACGAGCAAGTGAAAAACATTATATCCGAGGTTTAACGCAATTCGAGTGAAAAATTTTTCTCTCATAAAAGCATAAAATATTTTTTTAGTAAATAACCTTTTCAATATTTAACGATTGGTAAACTTTGATAAACAAGTAAAAATTAAGAATAATGCATGATCAAAAAGTTGGAGTTATCGTTCAAGCGAGAATGGGTTCCACGAGGCTCCCCGGAAAAATATTAAAATTTCTCAATGGAAAAGAGCGAGTATTAGATGTTTTAATAAAAAGACTTAAATTAAGCAAAGCAACAAACGATATTATAATTGCTACCACGCCTGATGTGAAAAACAAAGCTATCATTCAAGCGGCGAAAGAATTTGGTGTGAAATATTATGTGGGCGACGAAGAAAATGTATTACAACGATATTTTGAAGCGGCTCAAGAATATAGTTTAGATATTATCGTTAGAGTTACTTCAGATTGCCCTTTTGTGGACCCTAGCATTCTTGACAATATGATTTCCTTGTATAAAACTAATAATTACGATTATATGAGAAATGTTGATACAACCACGAACTTTCCTCGAGGATTCGAATTCGAAATTTTCAGTTTTAAGGTATTAAAAAAGGTATTTGAAAACGCTAAAACTAAACCTGAGAAGGAGCATGTAACATATTATATTTACTCGCATCCCGAATTATTTCGTTTACATTCTTATAACGATGCAAATTTGAAAAAATTCAACAATTTAAGACTGACAATTGACGAGGAACAAGATTTTATCCTCTGTAAGAAAGTATATAAGAGATTAAAGGAAAAAAAGAAAGGAATCAATTTTACTGTATACGATATCTTTGAAATTATCGAGGAATCTCCTGAACTGATGAATATTAATAAGGACATCCATCAAAAAAAAATCTAAATACAATTGAATTCTCAAAGTAAGATATTTTAAAAGCGATGTACAAATCACGAGATCATAATAATTAATTATATCAACTATTATTATATAGCGACTCCAAATGAAGTCAATATCTATTGGAAACCGATATATTGGAAAAGACAATCCCGTTTTCGTCATCGCCGAGGCAGGATCTAATCACGATAGAAATTTAAATCAAGCTAAAAAATTAATCGAAATTGCAGCAGAAGCAGAAGCAGATGCTGTTAAATTCCAGACTTATTCTGCGGAGACTCTTTACTCAAAAAAAACTAAAACACCAGACTATTTAGATGTTAGAATGGAACAAAATTCTCTTTGGCAAATGATTAAAGAAATAGAATTGCCTCGAGAGTGGCAAGCAGAGTTAGCAGATTACGCGTGTTCTCAAGGCTTAATATTCCTTTCTACTCCCTTCGATTATAAAGCAATAGACGAATTAGAAGAATTAAATGTATTAGCATATAAAATAGCATCTTTTGAACTCGTAGATCTTCCATTTCTGAAAAGACTTGCAAAAACAAAAAAACCCATAATATTATCTACTGGTATGGCTAGCTTGGGCGATATTGAAGACGCCCTTAACGCCATTAAGGAAGAATACAACTCGCAAGTTGCGCTCCTCCATTGCTCGATAAATTATCCCCCTCCCTTTAAAGACCTTAACCTTAAAGCAATAAAAACTCTCCAAAAAGCCTTCCAACTTCCAGTTGGATATTCTGATCACACAATGAGCATTACAATTCCCTCAGTATGTGTTGCTTTAGGGGCAACAATTATAGAAAAGCATTACACGCTTGATCGCAAGCTAAAAGGTCCAGATCATAAATTTGCATTAGAACCTAAAGAATTAAATCAAATGATAAAAAATATCCGGGAAACCGAAGCGGCCTTGGGAAGTCCAAAAAAATTTATGCCAAATTCCGAAAAAAACCTTCATAAACTCGCTCGAAGGAGCATTATTGCAGCAAGGGACATCCCGATGGGTAAGACTATTGAAGAACAAGATCTCGTTATTAAACGTCCAGGTTATGGAATAGCTCCAAAATTTATGAATATGGTGGTTGGAAGAATTGCTAGAAAAAACATCGAAGAAGACGACATTATTACATGGGATTTAATATAAATATGTTCGAAAATATTAAATTTGGCATAAAACTTGCAATTAAAGAATTCAGTCTTCTTCGAAATGCTTATAAGTCCAACGATCTCATCGATTTTGTTGAAATTATTCTTCCAATTGACTTTTCAATGGCGGATTTATCTTTAATTCGGAAAATAAAAATTCCTTATGTGATACATCTACCTCACAGTAAATATAAAATCGATTTTGGTAGACAAGAAAAT
>JAEOUI010000413.1 GCA_016839425.1 Promethearchaeota archaeon | reverse complement strand
TTCTCAAAGATCAATTAACTTGTTACAAAAAGACAACGCAGATTTCGCAGGTATAGGGAGTTACATGAACCAAGAAAACAATGAATTCGATCACATCCTCTTAGGAACCGATGAATTGGTTTTCATATGTTCTCCAAATCACGAGCTAGTAAGAAATGGTGTCGAAAATGTTTCTTTCGTTGAAGTGGTGAAATATCCCTATATTAACCGAGAAAGGGGTTCTGGTACTCGAAATATCATCGAAAATCAATTCAAAGGATATACTCGGCTACAAATAGGCTTAGAAATCAATGATAACGATTCAATCGTGTCTACTGTCACGGATAGTTCTTACATTGCAATCGTGAGCAAGAAAATAGCAGCAAAAGCTGAAAAAGCGGGATTAATAAAAATTTTAAGAGTTAAGGAATATCCGACCATTGCTCAAAGGAACATCTATCTCTTGAAATTAAAAAATAAGGAAATAACGAAAATAAAACAAGACTTTTGGAATTATGTTGAGTCCCAGACTGAGTCAAAATAAGATAAAAAATAAATAAAAAAGAAAAAGAAGACTTAAATTTTACTTCTCAAAACCCGAACCTTTATCAAAATTGAGCAATCCAGAAAATTGCTGCTTTATTGGATAAATACCTTTTATCAATGTATACAAGTATATCACGACAAATAATACGGAACCAATTTGTGGGACAAAACCCGTAAGAATATCGACCCCGGTCATTGATGTAGGATCCAGGGTAAAGATGGAATATGCTAAAAGCAGTATTGACACAAAAATGGAGGCCACGGAAATCAGCAATGCGGTTCCCTTGTTAATGTTTACCGATAACGGCCCTAATTTTAGCTTAAAGTGCTTCGGTTGAACAACGATGCTTAAGATCGTGTGAGAAAGCAATTCGCCGTCAAAATGGATGTATACATTCAAAAATCGTCGCTCACTTTCTTTCATCTTTTTGAGCCTTTCAGACTTGATTGGCATGACGGAAAAGATCATGACAGGAGGATTTACGGCGTTTTTCTTTACTTCTACGCGTCCTGCAAGTGGATGAACCTCGAAATCTTCTCCTTCGATTTTTAAATCCAAAATGGGCGGTTCTTTCTTCTTAGTAACGATCTTTATGGTTGTGGTATAGACCGTTTTTCCTTCTTCGTCCATTATTTTTAACTCTTGGTGCGAAAAATACACATAAAATAAATAGCTACGCTTTTCCATCATGACCGAATAGTATTGCAATCCCATATTGATGTTGTATTCGGTCGGAGGCGGTGTAGGTTGTTCTTCGAGCCTTCTTAATGTTGTTGAATCCGTGGTTATAGGGCCGGGAGGTACGCCGGGAGGTCCGCCAGGTGCGCTTGGTGGTGGGGGCGCTGCTGGTGCGTATGAAACTTTAGGAGCTCCTCCTGCACCAGGGGGTGGGGGTGGTGCCATGCGTGATCGCTCCCGTTCTGGCTCGATGGAGCTTTCTTCCGCCTCTTCTTCTAAATCTTTCAACATATCTTCTGCGAAGTAAGCTTCTGATTTTATTGCTCCTGTATCTTCTTTTTTCTTCATCTCAAATAATCCATCGTCTTCTTTATCAAGCTCTAGAATTTCTTCTGACGAGGCTATCGTATCCCTTGAAGAGGGCATCGCTTTTTTAGCCTTGCGATTACCAACTTTCTTTGGTTGGGGCCTTGGTTTTCTTGCCTCCTTCTTTTCCGCAGGAGGAGGGGAGGAAATCGTTGAAGGCACCATTGGCGGTTTCGCCTTTATCTTCAATAAAGTCTTTAATTTCGTGTTTCCATGCAATTTTTGCTGGCTTGAGCCGTCGAAAAAGTACAAGTCTTCTCTATTGATTTTTGCACCCTTTTCCTCTAGAATCTTGTTTATATCGTTTAAAACAACGCTGATCCTCGTTGTTTTTGCGTAATTTCCTATAAATGTAAAGCCCGGAAGTTGGATGGACAGTACTTTTGATTTTTTGTCGTAAGTAACCTTCTCGACCTCGATCCTGAGTTCTGAAATTGATTGTAAAGAATCCATTTTTATATTCACTTCCTCTTGTAATGTTTAAAAACAAGTAAGATAAAGTACTTAAACTTGTTTATACATTTTGTAAGGAAGATGATTATTAAAAATTTCACTATTGAAGTAGAGTTGGAAATCTTTTTGGTCTAAAAATTTTTTATGTCTTATTTGTTCTCTCTTAATTATCTATTTTATCTATATTTTTTGAGGCGAGAGAGATGATATATTTTTAAGATCTTCAATTTATTCAAATTTTAAAATAAAAAAAAAGAAATTATATTCATATTTCTTCTTCATGTATTCCTCTTATTTAGTGATCTATGGGCTTCTCCTCGATACCTAAAACGATAAAGTTTAATTTATTTAAAATATTAAAATTCGTGATCGTTTCGAATTAAAAAATGATCAAGTAATTTAACGGAAAATTAGTATTCGTAAAAAGATTTATAGGTTGTTATAGAAAATGCCTACAGGATCAGTTAAATGGTTTAGTAACAAGAAAGGCTTCGGATTTATCAATTCCGAAGAGGGTGAAGATATCTTCGTTCATTTTTCTGCAATTAGCGCAGACGAAGGAATGTTCAAAACCCTATACCAAGACGATAAAGTCGAATTTGAAGTTGTTGATGGAAAAGACGGCAGACCTCAAGCGAACAATGTCGTTGTAACGGAAAAGGCTCCACGCAAGAAATTCTCAAAAAGGAAACCCAGGAAATCCGAGGATTCCGAATAAATGCTTGGAGCGAGAAGTATCAAATAGCAAGTAAACGATGATAAAATCGTATTCTTAGGTTTTTTTTCGTATATTCTTTTTCTCTTATATTTGGTTTATAATATAGATTCAAGTAAAATATAAAAAATATCAGATAAAAACTCATTCATTTTACTTCAAAAACTGAAAGTGACTTCTTTATTTCTTTAACTTCGAAAATTCTTTCAAATGCCGTAAATTTATCTCCTTTCCCTCCTCCAAATTTCACGATAGTTCCATCTTGATTGATAGAAAATTTAACATGTCTCGATTCTTCAATTTGCAAGATTTTAATTTCCAAATCTCCAACTTTTTGCGATTGACCTTTTTCAATTTTTAATTCAGTCATTATAATCACTATTATTTAATCATTCCTTGATGAATGTTAAAGTTTACCCTATTTTCTAAAAACCTTTAAATAATAGCACAAATAAATGTTGAATTTCTATTATGTATTTAGAATAGGTTTGCATTTATACATTTTCCTTATTCATTTTGATAGTTAAAAATTACAATATCTCCTTGGATTTTGAATTTTTAAATTCTTTAATTCATTATTGATATTGATAATCGTGTTAGAAGATTTTGAAGAGTTTCTAAAAAATTTAGGAGAAGAAGAATATTATCAAGGACAAATTTCTTACATCCAACACATTCCTGCAAGGAAGGCTACCTTTGGTCAGCTCGAAAAACCCTTGAGAAAGAGATTGACGCGCTGGATGGAGCAATGTGGCTTGAAATTGTGGAAGCATCAATCTGAAGCCATTAATTCGATTAGAAACGGTCAAAACACGATAATTGTCACATCTACAGCTTCGGGAAAATCTTTATGCTACAATTTGTCCGTTCTAGACGCTATTTTAAACGAACCAAATACAACAGCCATGTATGTATTCCCAACCAAGGCGTTAGCGAGAGATCAACATGCTAGCTTGCTTAAAATGATGTCTGAAACAAACATAAAAGTCACGAGAGCGGGGATCTACGACGGATCAATCGAGCCGGATGAAAAAAGGTTCGTTCTTACAAATGCAAATGTTGTAATTACCAACCCTTTTGGCCTTCACCTTTATTTACCGTGGTTCACGAAGAAATGGCGTCGAATTTGTCAAAACTTGAAGTTCATCGTTCTTGACGAAGTACATACCTATAAAGGAATCTTTGGTTCTAATTTTGCTATGCTTATGAGGCGCTTATTACGGATTTTAGATTATTACGGCGTGAAACCGCTATGGATTCTGTCAAGCGCTACTATCAACCACCCAAAAGAGTTTGCCGAAAAGCTCGTCGGCGAGCCATTTATATTGATCGATAAAGACAGTTCTCCAATGGGTTCTAAGAAGGTGGTTTTATGGGATCTACCCTACGACGAAAATTCCGAAAAATATCGTTCCCCGCACCAAGAAGCGAAAAATTTATTCGTAAGTCATTTGAAAAAGGGGATCCAGACTTTGATGTTCACGCAATCCCGTAAAATGGCGGAATTACAAGCAATCTGGACCAAGCAGAGCGTACCAATGATGAGCGAGCTCGTTGCAAGTTATCGAGCGGGCATCAGTAAGAAAAAAAGAAAGGAAATTGAACAAGCTTTAAAATCAAGAAAACTTTTAGGCGTGAGTTCAACAAATGCTCTTGAATTAGGTATTGACATAGGTTCATTGGAAGCAATAATTTGTTCGGGGTTTCCCAGCACGATTTCAAGCTTCTGGCAGCAAATTGGCAGGGCCGGAAGGGGCGAAAATTTATCGATATCAACCCTTGTCCCGATGCAAGATCCGTTAGACTTGTTTTATGTGCACAATCCAGACTTGCTTTTCGGTCCCAACCAAGAAGAAGTATTGATAACTTTACGCAACAAGTACATAATTAAAAATCACCTTTGTTGTGCAGCTAAAGAAATTCCAATAACCTCGAGCGATTATCTCAAGTTTGGAATGTATTCAGAGGAACTAATGCGTTCGTATTTGAAAGATTTGGTCGACGATTCTTTACTCCTAACGAGGGCTGGCAAGTATTACTGGAGAGGTGATTTTTTTCCGAACGATAGATACGGCTTGAGCAACTTATCGGACAAGAGTTATAAGGTCCTCTTGAGGGGCTTTTCGACTGATGAATATTTGACAACGGAAGACGAAAGTTATGTCTTTCGGGATCTTCATCCTGGTGCAGTATACCTCTACGAGGCTGAGACATATATAGTTGCTGAATTGGACTTGTTCGAAAGAAATGTATATATCACGCGAGCTAATGTGGATTATTACACCCAATCGCTCAAGCACACGGACATTAAGGTTCTTGAAGTTCAACAAGAGAAAGTAGAATCCAAAAAAGAGTCAGTTCGAGTGCATTTTGGAGACGTGAAGGTCTCCCACGAATATTATTCTTACAAAGTAGTCGATACTATGACTCAGGAGACGATATCTAGAATACCATTAACTGATTTACCCATAATCGAGTTCGAAACACAATCCGTGTGGTTCTTCGTTCCATTTGAGCACCAAAAGTCTCTCGAACTCAATGGCCACGATCTTGGGGGGACCGTGCACGCCGTGGAGCACGCAATGATCGCAATGGCTCCCGCCTTGGCTCAAATATCACGATGGGACCTGGGAGGCTTGTCAATCGATTTTGATCCCATCAATCAACAACCAATTATCTATATTTACGACGCTTTTCGAGGCGGGATTGGAATTTCGGAGCTTTTATACGAAAACATCCTTGAATTGATGAAATTAGCTCGAGACTTGATAGAAACATGCAGTTGTACGACATCAAACGGTTGTGCCTGTTGCGTGATGTCCCCAAAATGCGGAAATATGAACGATCCTCTCGACAAAAAAGGAGCTCTTTTCTTGCTGAACCTTCTCCTTGAACAATAAATGAGTATAACTTGAAATGTAATAATTATTTGAAAAATTTTATTTTATTATTTTAGATTGATGATCAAGTTCGTACTTTTAATACGAGTTTATATTTTAATGTTTAACATTTTTATATACTGGAGTTGATATTTAAATTAAATAAGCAGGGTAGTAATATTTATTACTTACAATGATGTACGAAAAAACATTCAAGATCATCGTATTTGGAGATGCTGGCACGGGTAAAACTACATTAACACATAGATTTTTAACGAACCTTTACATACCGGACGCCGCATCGACGATCGGAGTCGAGTTCCAGATTAAAGCAGTCGAAGTTGGCGATCAAAGGGTCAAGCTTCAAATTTGGGATTTTGCAGGCGAAGAACGGTTTCGCTTTCTCCTTCCCTCATATGTGAAGGGCGCCAGTGGTGGGATATTCATGTACGATATCACGAATTACGCCTCTCTCGCCCACATTGACGAGTGGTTTGAAATTATAAAAAAAAACAAGTCCGTAGAAAAATTTCCCATAATAGTTGTTGGCGGCAAGTCCGACCTCTCTCATTTCAAGGAAGTATCTACTAAAAAAGCTATGGAACTAGCAAAAGAAAAACAAGCAGACGGTTTTGTTGAATGCAGCAGTAAAACCGGCGAAAATGTACAAAAGATTTTCAACATTCTCAACAAGCTCATCCTTGAAAACGCCCTTTGTGCAAAATAATATCATCCAGTTTTTTGATTACTTTTTTATATAAAATATATATGCTTGAGTTTTTTCTATCTTGTTATTAAAAAAAAAGAAAAACTTGGATGAGCACTAATGTCAAAATTAAAAGTAAATAAAGTGATAATGTTCAAGCATGGTGTCTCTTATTTCATATTAGATGGAAAAATGAAGGGTTCCGGGACATTCGAGCTTGAATTCAAGATAAAGGAGATGAATGACATATTAAAGTCCTTGTTCGTGTTAGATACAAGCGAAAAGGGTTATATTTCTTCCATATCGTACGATGCAGCCTTAGAAACATCTCAACTATTAGAATCGGTAATGTTAGACATTCCCGATAGAGATTCGTTTTCGTCGCTCGTAACTCAAATTAAAGGTGCTGAAGTGCGCCTTGTCGTCGGAGGCAACGAAAAAATTTCTGGAACCATAATGGGCTTGGAAACAAGGGAACGCCTTAATAAAGAAGGAAAAATTACAGAAAAGATGTTGATCCTCATGAAAGATGATGGAATTATCACGAAAATCCCATTTATTGAAATTGGATCTTTTGAAATTGTCAACGAGGATCTTAAAAAGGATCTCAAGTTCTTTCTCGATACGATTATAGCAGGGAAGAAGAAGGATGCTAAAAAAATAGTAATAAATTGCGAATCTGGAGGGGACAACACAACTGAAAGAATTATAGTCGTAAGTTATATAAGAGAAAGTCCCATTTGGAAAACATCCTATCGCTTGATAATGAACAAGCAACAAGCTGTCGAGAATAAGTGCCTTTTATCAGGTTGGTGTATGGTTGAAAACACGACTAATAACGATTGGGAGGATATAGAGCTCTCGCTCGTTGCTGGAATGCCAGTTTCCTTCGTATACGATTTCTTTCGACCGATTTTTATCGATAGACCCGTTATAAGCCCACCGCGGGTGCTTAGCGCCAAACCTACTGAAATAGAAGAAGGGTTTGGAATGGACGATTTCATTGATTATGACGAAGCAGAAGTTGCTGAAGAGCGATTATATAAAAAGGCAAAAAGGAGGGAGGCTCCAGCAAAACCCATGGCCATGCCCGCGCCTACAACGTCTTCTGTTCTTCGTGGGGCAATTGCGGGGGGATTGAGCTCTGGCGACCTTTCCACGAAACTCAAGCAACAGACAAGAACCACGGCGAAAGACCTGGGAGAATTGTTTGAATACAATATATCTAACTTGGTAACCATTAAGCGAAAAAATAGCGCATTAGTTCCGATTTTAACTGAAGAAATTGAAGCCAAAAAGATACTAATATACAATATTAACGAAAACGATAAGAATCCGAACGCTTGTTTAGAAGTTACGAACAACACTGAACTAACATTAGAGAGGGGCCCTTGTACCATTATCTACGACGACAATCTTGCGGGCGAAGCCATCGTTCCATTTTTAAATAAAGGAGACACGAGGCTCTTGAATTACGCCGTTGAACAAGCTGTCATAATCGAACACGAGGATAAGAGCAAGAGTCAAAAAGTTCATCGAATACAAATATCCTCATCATACTGTTATGAATATTACTACACGGATTTGCACTCGACTTATAAAATCAAGAACAAGACATCGGAAGAAAAGGAGCTTTATCTCGACCATCCAAAAAAATCTGGTTATATTATCGAGAAAAGCGCTACAAAACCGGAAGAAACTCCGAATTATTGGAGGTTTACGCTCAAGTTAAAGCCCAACGCAGCCATTTCGTTTAAAATACACGAAAGAAAGGAAAATTACGCATCTTATTACATCTATAACTATTCCAAAGACGACTTGCTCGAAAAAGTTGCTTTTTACATCAAAAAGCAATTTATTGATGAGGCTGTGGAACAACAACTCAAGGCGATTGGCGAATTAATTGGTACTAAACAAGAATTAGAATCGAAGAAATCAAAATTAGAAAACGAAAAATACGAGATGACGGAGGAACAGAGCAGACTCAGGGAAAACATATCTGTATTAAAGGATTCTACTCAAGAAGCGAAATTAAGAGAAAAATATGTTGCTAAATTCAGCGCACAAGAGACGAGATTCGAGAATATCTCAAAAGAAATTAAAAAATTAGAAGACGAGTTAAAGAAAGTTGATCTAAAGATCAACGAACAAATTACAAACTTGAAAGTTACTTAACTATTTCATTTTTTTTCTTTTTAAAAAACATTATCCATGTAATTCACTTCTTTTGCCTTTAGAAGCCACCTAATTGGCGTTTTTAACTATTTTTTTATCAATCGTCCAAACAAGGCTCATCTTCCACACATCCCGAGAATCA
>JAEOUI010000412.1 GCA_016839425.1 Promethearchaeota archaeon | reverse complement strand
AAATTGTTTTAACCAACTTTCTCCAAATCAGCAAGAACTCATTAAAAAAATAAATGCGAAGATTAAATTTTTAACAATTCTGTTATTTGTTGCTGTTTTATTATTAGCTTTTTCATTCTTACTATTTTTTATCCCGTCTAATTTATTTTCGACACCAATCACAAATATCAACGATTACATTGCGTTCTGGATCATCATAGGAATTGTTATTCTCATTGTTGGGTTTGTTTCTTTATTCATTCACATTATTACTAAAAAATTAAGTCCTTTATTTCCTAATGAGAGAGAAGACCTTCCTGATATTTAAAAAGATTTGGATATAATGTTCTTCTTTAATCGGAAAAATATAGTTATAGAAAAATAAAATTAATGAATTGATTAATCTTGATATTTTGGCAAGCCTTTTCGGTTCCACATCATCATGCCTCCTGTTAGGTTTCTCACATCTTTAAAACCCGCTTGAGCGAGGAGTTGAGCCGCCATCATGGATCGCGCCCCGCTATGACAGACAGTGACTATTTCCTGTTCCGTGTATTGCTCGAGAGAAGCAACATTGCCCATCAAGTCTCCTAAGGGCATAAGCTTAGAAGATTTGATGTGTCCGTGAGGCCCATAATATTCATTCGGCGTGCGAACATCCAAGACAAGGGCCGGAGAATCGTTCGTTTCCAATCTTTCGTAAAGCTCTTCTGCGGAAATATCTGATATTGGGGGAGCGCTCGGACCCCTGAGCTCTTTTCGAGACTTTTTCTTCATTCTCACGGGAGCAGTTATTTCCTCTTCGGATCCGCCTCGTTTTTGGAGCGTTGCAACTAGCTTTCCCTCTACCTTTCCAAGAGAAAGCAGCTCGACTGCCTTGTTAAGCTTGGCGTAAGCCTCAACGCTCGATTTAAACCCTGGGTCGGTTGCGTAAATCACGAGTTTCTTATGGTCAGTAAGGGTTTCCAAGCCCTTAATCATGGCAGTCAATGGTCCTGGACAGGCTAAGCCACACGCATCTATTTCGACGACATCATCCGTTTCCTTTGACTTCTCCTTGACCATTTCGACAATTATGTCCTCTGTAGTCGCACACGCGGCTGCGATTTCCTCGGTCGTCGCTTGGGCCATCTCGAACAATTTATACCCGCCAGTGAGATTATACACATTCTCGTATCCCATTTGTTTCATTAATCTCGTTGCAAGATATCCCCGAAAACCTACCTGACAAAAAACGTAAATATTCTTGTCTTTAGGAACTTCTGACAACCTTCCTCGAAGCTCTAGATCGCTAATATTAATTGCACCCTTAATTGTACCTATATTGAATTCGTCTGCCGTTCTTACATCTAGAATAAAGTTATTTTTTCCTGATTTGATTTTTTCAATGTCGTGCCAGTGCCAAATGGGCATATCTCCCTTGAGAACATTTGACGCAACGAATCCCGCCATATTCACGGGATCTTTTGCCGATCCGTACGGTGGTGCGTAAGTAAGTTCCAATTCCTCCAAGTCGAAAACGGTACCTCCAAATCTTATTGCCGTTGAAATTATATCTATACGCTTTTCCGTGCCTGGACCTCCTACTGCTTGGGCGCCTAAAATCTTGCCAGAAGGTACCTCAAAAAGGAGCTTGAGGGTTATCGGTATCGCTCCAGGGTAATAGCCTGCGTGATTATTAGGGTGAATATAGATCTTTTCATATTGAATTTTCGTGTCTTTTAATTGTTTTTCAGATAATCCGACGGTAGATACGGTTAAATCAAATACCTTGACTACGGAAGCACCCAAAACGCCTGCGTAATTACTATCTTTACCACTAATGTTATCTGCGGCAATCCTACCTTGTTTATTAGCAGGTCCTGCTAGTGGAATAAAAGCCTCTCCTTGTGTTATGAGATTCTTAACCTGGACGGCGTCTCCTACTGCGTAGATTGCAGGATCAGATGTAAGCATATGATCGTCGACTATTATGTGTCCTCGAGGTCCTAATTCTAGTCCCGCATCTTTAGCTAATGCGTTTTCTGGTTTTACTCCTATTGCCAAGACGATCATATCCGTTTCTATTTTCTTTCCGCTCTTTGGAATAACATAGTTGCAACTATTTTCGCATTTAAAGGAATCCACGGGGTCTTCGAGTTGAAGACATACGCCATTTAAAATGAGTTCCTGGTGGACGAACTGTGCCATTTCCTTGTCAAGCGGGGCCATGACTTGATCGAGCATTTCAACGATCTTAACTCTAACACCACGATCCTTTAAGTTTTCGGCCATTTCAAGACCAATGAATCCCCCTCCAATAATTGTTGCGTGTTTAACATCGTTCTTTTCCATATGATTCTTAATATTTACCGAATCAGGAATTGTCCTGAGACTGAAAACGGGTACGTCACCAATACCTTTAAATGGTGGAACAATGGGCGCTGCTCCGGGTGAAAGCACCACATTATCGTAAGTAACTTCGAATGTATTGGAGGTTTTCAAGTCTTTCACGACAACGACTTTTTCCTGTCGCTTAATCGAGATTACCTCGTGGTCTATTTTTACATCGATCTTAAAACGGTCGTAAAACTCTTTTGGAGTCATGAGTTCTAATTGTTCTCGGTCTTTAATCACATTTCCAATGTAATACGGCAAACCGCAATTTGCAAAAGAAACATAACTGCCTTTTTCAAATACGATAATTTCCACATCTTCGCGAAGGCGTCTTAAGCGAGCTGCTGCCGTGGCACCACCGGCCACACCTCCTATGATAACTACTTTTTGCATTTTTTTTCCTATCGTATCATTTATATGCTATTTAATAATTATACTTGTATTAGGAGTAGCCCATATTTAAAGCTCTTTATAATGATTTTTAGATCACGACTTAATAACCTTAGAATAATGATTTATAGTAAAATATGTGTTTTATCTCCAAAAAGATAAACTATAGAATAATTTACATTGAAAAGGTTTAATTTCATATTGTTCTGTTTAATTCCCATATTATTTTATTAAGATTTCTTATTAAAAATGAATGATTGAATTTTTTTAGACTTATAAAGTTCTTAAATTAATGTTGAGAGTTTATAGATTATAAAAAAATGAAAAAAAATTGAAATTATTAGTTTATTCATATAATACAATTATAGCATCCACAAATAATTCGTAATTATTATCCTCGTCATAGTCGTGTATGATGACTTT
>JAEOUI010000411.1 GCA_016839425.1 Promethearchaeota archaeon | reverse complement strand
TAGGTCGTTGATACCCACCAGTAACTTCTCCAGCAAGAAGAGAAAGAGATTTTAATCCAACAAGATGCCGTGTACGTAAGTCGATGTCAGGATAGTGATACTTGGGAGAAGGACCATCTTCACCAAAATAACTGAATATAACGCCTTTTATAAAAGCTGGTTTTTTTGAATCTTCTTCTATCATTATTTACACACGCATAGCTAGTCTAATTTCTCCGAATTTACTCCCAACATGCTAATCCATAATTTCAGAAAGTTTTAATAATTAATAAAACATGGATTGAATGGATAGTCAATAATCTATAATGTTTGTTTTTATGTTTTTAGATTTATTTAACTCAAAATTTAAACTTTTTTTTTAAAAATTTTTTTAAATTAAAAAAAAAAAGGAAAATCCCTCGTTTCTGCACAAAAAAACGTGGACTTATTGATATTTGATTTTATTCTTCATCATTTTCGCCCAATTTACATTAAACGGATGGCGAATGATTTCTAGGTTGTCATCTAGCTCGGATATACGATATACGGCATTAATGAGGTCTGGAAAGACAAGGGAAACCATGCACTGGAGGTCGTGAGCTAATTTCATTCCATTTATGATAACCTAATGATTAACGTTTGGCATGACGAAAGTTTGCGCATTTTTTAGCACAATGTTCATGTATCCGGTATCCTATACTGATTTCATGGAACCTCACGATGACGAATTTGTCACGCACCACGGGAAAACATATCGCCCATTTTTTTTTCCGAATACAGAATGGGGTCCGATCTTCTCGTTAGGTATTAATGATGTTTCAGACCTCGCTGACGTGCAGGGTTTCGAGAATCTTTCCAGACTCGACCGGCTCGTCGTGTCTGCGCCTCATAATGGTATGATGAAGATCTCTAACTTGAACGGCTTAAGTAATTTGCGGATACTTGATTTTTCTGATCAACACATCAGGAAAATTGAAGGACTCGAACCGTTGGTCAATCTGGAAGATTTAAACCTCGAGCATTGTAATCTGGAGAAAATTGAAGGCTTGGACTCGCTCGCCAACTTGAAAAGGTTACGGTTGGCTCAAAACAACATCTCTAAAATCGAGGGGCTGGAAGCGCTCCCCAACATGCAGGTGCTCGACCTGGATCGGAACAACATCTCCAAAATCGAGGGGCTAGACGCATTCGGCAACCTGAAAGAGTTGTATTTGAGTGGTAACAAGATCTCGAAAATTACGGGATTACACCACTTGCATCGCCTTGAACACTTATCATTAGTTGATAATCAGCTCACCGATGTGACTGGGCTCGAAAAGTGTTACAACATGAAATCATTGAATCTTTCCCATAACGATATTTCTGATTTATCTCCTTTGGAACCCTTAGAAGACCTTAGAGACCTAAATTTTTTATGTAATCAAGTCTGGAACCTCTCCGTTTTGGCGAACTTTATTGATTTAGAAGTGATTAATTATGATGGTAATCCGCTCTCTCAAGATGAGATAGATATTATAGATCGATGTTGCCCTGAAGTCCAACGATTTAAGAAACAAAGCCCCGATGTTTAAGGCTTTTCCGCCTGAGTTTTTAGAAATTTTCTCGAATAGGTTTCATTTTTTTGTCAATTGACGGAAGCATTGTTAACATGCTGGATATATCATCCAAATCTTTTGAGTTTTTCACCAATAATATTAATATTAGCTCCCTATACGCTCGAATTAAGGAAAAACCATCCATTGTTTTATTAAGAATTAAATTTAATGAAGATCCTAAAATATTAGATTCGGTTACTCTTTCTAGCGTATTACCAATATTAACTTCTGCTGAAGCAACACTAGAAATTCTGTAATATTCCAGATTTTCGTCTATTTCTGGATAAATTAGCAATCCTTCATTGGAAGAAAGAACTATTGAAATATTAGGGTATTTTTTTCGTAAATATTCTTGAAGTTCATCCATTTCTTTTAAAATTTCGCTGGTCAATTCTTTTTTTTGGAGTAAAATATTCTTTAATTCCTCAAATTTTCTTGATAAACCCCACGTTTTATTTTCTTTCTTAATTAAATAGTCCAAGCTTGTCAATTCATTCAAGATCCTATAGGCTGAAGCGCGAGATAAATTATGTTCCATCAAATCTGAAATGGAAAAGCTACCTTTTGAGGAGAATAATGGCAAAAAAATCATTTCTGGACGTTTATATTTTCTAATTAGATCCAAATGGTCTCTTTTTCCTAATTCTCTAATTATACTAATGATATTTTTTCCTTCAAAAGTCAATTCATAAGTTCCCCGTGATGAACGCTGTAGAAAAGCCTCATCGACGAGGGATTTTAGATTAATTAATAACGTGGATTCCTTAATCTTTGTCAATAATCGTATTTCTTCTAAAGAAAATACTTCAGGTTCCTTTTTTTCCTCTATCATTTTTTGAAGAATGGTACAAGCCGTCTCATTGTGGATCAATTTGAGTCTAAATTCAATTTTGGTAATTTCATCCATATTAATCCATTCTTAATTAGATCGTTCTTACATATCAATGATACAAAACTTGTATATAAGTTTTTGAGATATCAATACCATCTAAGTGAGACAGTATCAATGGGTATCAAAAATATTAAAAAAGAAAATCGGTATCAATAAGACAGATTATTAAAAAGTTCGAGGATTAATCATTACATCAAATCAATAAGACAAGATATTTCCTTCTTATCGTTGCAATTAAAAAAGATAAAATATTTATTGAATGGTTGAATATATTAAATTGGGTGTAGATTCTTATGGAAAAAAAATTAATATCTAAGCTTGAATTAAAGGAAAAGAAAACCTTGAAACGGCTTATTGGGGAGTTGGGATTAAATGATAAATATTTTGCAATCTTAGTTGATGGCAAAAGAGTTTCAGATTTAAATCAAATACTTGATAAAAATTCAAAGATCGTCATACTCCCTAAAATCCAAGGAGGTTAAAAAGTTTCTCTAATTTTGGGGTAAATTTAGAGGAAATGAAAACTGCTTGGAGGGCTAAATACGGGTACATATAAATTTAAAATATTATTTTTTGAAGCAACGGGCGATGAAGTGGGTGATGAGTTAAAAAAGCAGACTTATCGCTATTTCGACAAGGATTATAAGTTATCCATAGGTGTTGATATTTTTTCTCAAGAAGTCAGTTTACATTCTGGCGCAGAAACCATATATCTATCTATATGGGATATCAATCGGTCTGAGCGATTTAAATTTTTCCGAAATAGCTTTTATCGAGGCTCTATTGGAGCACTTATTATTTTTGATGTAACAAAACGAGAATCCTTCCAACGAGCTCTTGAACTAATTCAGGAAGTGCATAACTCGACGGGAACGATTCCGATCGTTTTTTATGGAAGTTATCGAAATAATGGAAAAAGGACAGTAACTATTGAAGAAATTGAAGAACTAAATAGAAAATTTCCATGCATGTATCTTGAAAATCCCGACATAAAAAATATTTGGGTGACTATAGCAAATGAAATGTTCCAATTTGTTACAGGACTTAATATTGAGAATCCTCACTATAAAAAATACATAGAAAGTTATAAGAAATCCAAAGAATTATTGAATTCAACGCTTGAAAGTTTAGGATTTAACGTGGATAATGACGAAGTGGATATAATCAACAAGCATGGATTATTTTCAATTAATTTAAATTCTGGTAAAACGTATTTTGAACCTATATCTTGCTCGGATTGTAAACACCGAAACACTTGCACTAAAAAGAAGAAAAAATTTGTTTGTATTGTCCAAAAATCTGATTTCCCAGGTTGGACAAATTCCGATTTATTATTTGAAGATATGCTGATTCTAAGTAAAATCTTGTCCATTTCTGAAAATAACATGCCAGGTGAAGTGCAAGATCAAATTACTTATAACATTAAAGACTGCCCAAAATAGGGATGTTTCCCCATAAATGCGTTAGACGAAGGTTTATGACCCAAATTTAGTTTCAATCATTAATTTATTTATCTCATCATTTAATTCCTTTGGTAAGCCAAATATTCCAACGTCCATGAATCCTCTT
>JAEOUI010000410.1 GCA_016839425.1 Promethearchaeota archaeon | reverse complement strand
TTATTTAATTACTAAAAGAATATTAAATAGGATAATAATTTTTATAATAGTTTAAACTCGAGCTTTTCGGTATACTCTTCTAAAGTTAAATTCTTGTCCATAACCGAGTTGTAGTCGATGCTCACTGTTTTCCAACCACCTCAACCAATCTTTAGTTACACCTTGTAGTACGATCCTACCAAGGCCATTTAAAAATAGCATCGAGTCATCATATATATGTGATTGCATTTTGAAAAGGATGGAAAGCGAGGAGTTTTTTAAGTCTAATTCGAAACGATCAATAAAAATAGAATATTTAGTAAAGAAACACTTAGATTTATAAATATGCAATGCATATTTGCATATATGAGAACAAGCATTATTATTGATGATTCCATGAAAGATAAATGGTGGGATATTAAAAAGGAAGCTGCGAGATTAAACATGAAAATTAGCGAATATATCGTTTTTTGCCACGAAATTAGAAAGAAAACCGAGACAAAAGACAAGTTATTGGAAATTTTGGGAAATCCCCTCGAGAACGGAGCGAAAAACATCGATGCCATAGTTGCAAGCAAAAACATGTGGAAAACATGAAAGGAATAGACTCAAATATCATAATTTACGCTTTAAATAAGGATTTACCAGAACACGAATCTTGCAGGAACCTCCTTGTAAAAATCGCCAAGGGACTTGAAACAATAGCCATACCTACCGTTGTTTTAATGGAAAGTTATCATGTTCTCGTGAGAGCGTACAAGTTCGCACCTTCTGAAGTAAAAAAACGCTTGGTTTCTATCATTGAATCCGAAAACATAAACATCTTAGGAGAGGGATTATCTTCGATTTTGCTGGCGTTTGATGTTGCTGAAGAATTTGATACGGGTGGGCGCGATTCTCTCATAGTTGCTTGCTTGTTAGAAAACAATATAAAAGAACTTTACTCGCACGACAAAGATTTCGATAAAATTGACCTAATAAAACGAATAGATCCTATTTAACCCTATTATTATAGGACATATATATTAAATTCCTGTTGTTTCTGCCTGATGATCTTCCTTCGCTCGACGATCCCCATCCTGTTTTTCTTGAGTAAATCATCTAGCTTTTCGGTAAAATCTTCGAAAGTTAAATTCTTGGTTGACCGTGACGGATTCGTGGTCGAACCGTTATATGTGACTGCATTTTGAAGGAACAAAAAAGGGTTTTTTAATTATTAAACAAAGAAATATTGATTAAATTGAGTGGTCAATTAATGCCTAATATGTAAAAGGATCAAGCAAATCAAGCTAAGAATCATTTTTTATATAAGAATTACAAACTGGTTATGTTGTTATAGGTGATTTCCAATTCATCAAAGGTTATATTTTTTTAATAAAAAGGAATTTAAAGAGAAATTTTTATTTGAAGGGAGTTTAGTTGCTGAAACAGTATTCAAGGCTTTCAAATCCAGAAAATTAAATTATGAATTATTAGGAAATATTCATAGACATAAGGCCATTAGGAATTTTTCTATATAATTTAATTATTTATTACAATTTTAAATGAATAAAATAAAAAAATAAGAAAGATTGAAACCTAGCCAATTTTTGCTTTATTTCTATTACTAAAAAGAAACGCAACATTATCCTTCATCTTCCCTTTTTTAATATATGAATCTTGGCTTCTAGTGAGCACATGTTTCAATTCTTCTGCATAAGTACTTAATTTGGATGCTGTTGCTGATATTTCTTCCATCGAACTTGTTTGCTCTTCGGTAGATGCATTAATTCCTTCAATGCCATGACTAGTTGATTCAATCCTCTCAATGATTACCACGATCTTATCAGCTGTTTCTTTAACTGCATTTCTAGATTCTTCTGCAAGCTTCCTTACCTCATCAGCCACTACGGCAAACCCGCGCCCGTGGTCTCCCGCCCTTCCTGCCTCAATGCTGGCATTTAAGGCGAGCAAATTCGTTTGATCAGCGATCTTTGTAATGAGGTTCAAGATCCCTCGAATATCGCTGGCTGAGGAAAGTACTTCCTGACTCTGTACGGAGAGTTCTGATGATGTCGCTGCAATCTCTTCTGATGACGAGTTTACTTCGCTAGAACTCGATGCTAATTCTGCTGAGATGTTTGAAACATTGATTGCCATATTCGAGCTTTCTTTTATTACCGTATTTAACAATTCATCAACTCTATTATTCGAGCGATAAATTGAAAAAGTAATATAGAATGCACTAATTGAAAAATATGAAAGGCAAATTGGATAACCAACGAGTTGTGGAATAGCTGTATCATCAAATGCTCTTAACAAGATAATGACCGTAAGCATCATTACTAAAGTAGACGATATGAACATAAAAATAATCTTAAATTCTAATGAAGAAATTTTCTTCCCTTTTAATCGCAGTAATGCATAAGCGACGGTTAAGAATATTCCCATTATTACAACTATTTGGATTGACCCAGTAATAGCCTTTTCGGGGTTGGTCTGTAATAACATTCTTTTTCCTCTTTTTTACATATATTTGGTCTTTTCCGTATAGATTGGGATTGTTTACATATACTATATAATTGCACTTATATTTAAACCTTTTTACATGCATAATCCAAATAATAAATTATTTTTCTATAATAATAAATACATTAATTATATATATGTAAAAGAATAATTAATATGTAAAAGGGATGGTGATAGTAATTTCAAAGGAACTACAAAAAAACAAGGAAATGGAAAAATATGAGCAAGAAACTGGAAAAAACGCAATTTGGAGAGGAAATATCACTGAAAGCTTTAAAAAATGGCAAAAAGGAGAAAAAAACTATAATTTAAACCGAGATAGACTAACTCTTTATGTTCCTGAAGGTGTAAAAGACGATTGGATTGATTTTGCGGAAGAGAATAATTATTCAAGTTTGTCCAAGCTTATAAGACAAGCTGTGAAGGAATATATAGAACAAGATTCTAAAAAAAACATTAAATTTTTGTCCGAATTGTCTCACGACTTAAAAGATCCTCTTACATCATTAAAAGCTTATTTAGAACTCATCATTGAAGAATATGGGACAAACTTTGATGAAACTATTATTAATATTCTTAGAAATGCTTTTAACCAATGCCAAAACCTTGAAAAAGTAATAGTGAGAAAATTGGATTTTATCAAATACGAACACAATACTTTCGATTTAGAAAAAAAAAAGTGTGATGTCGCCTTGATTGAAGACGAGGTGGAAGTAGTCAAATTTTTAGAAATTTTTTTTACTAGTAAGGGATATTCATTTGTCTCCGCAGAGAATGGTTCTGATGGTCTTAAGATTTTTACCGAATATGCTCCGAAAATTGTTTTACTTGATCTTATATTACCTGACATTAGTGGATATGATGTTATAAAATCAATTAAATCGAAAAAAGCCACACGAAACATTCCCGTTTTCTTTTTAACTGCCATTTCAAGAGATGAAGCATTGGATAAAATGAAAGAATTAAAGGCAGCAGGCGTTATTTCAAAGCCCTTTAATTTAAAAGACTTTCAAGTCGTTTTTAAATACTTAGATGAATG
>JAEOUI010000409.1 GCA_016839425.1 Promethearchaeota archaeon | reverse complement strand
TGAATTATCGATATAAAAAATTATTATTTGTATATAATTATTGGGTGATGGAAATATTTAAATATTGTCATATCGTTATATATCAATATAGGACCGATTTAATTTTAATCAAAAAATTGAAATATAAATTCACTTCGGATCAATAAATTTTGGTGTTTAAATGATTAGTCAAAGTTTTAGGATAGATGAAATAGATCAAAAAATAGTGCGTTTAATTCAACAAGAACCTAATTTAACTCACACGGAGATTGCTACGCATGTTGACCGTTCACAACCTACAGTTGGCATGAGGATAAAGAAATTGGAGGATTCAGGAGTGCTGCAATTTCAAGCGGGCATAAGCATGCAAAAAATTGATTTATACTTTGCAAAAGTTGATGTATTAACTAATACACCTGAAAAAATTATGAATATCGTAAGAACTTGTCCTTTTTTAATCAACGCGTTTAGAACGAGTGGAGATTTCAACTTAATTATATTTGTTGCTAGTTTTCAAATCGAGGATTTAGACAAGATCGTAAACTATCACATAAGAAACAATGATGATGTTATAAAAGTTAACACGGAGATTATAACCGATGTAGCTGACGATTATCTAGTTCCGCTTAATTTAATTTATGAGGAATGTTCTTGTCATTAATAATATTCAAAAAAATCTAATTTTGAAATTTTTAACATTTCTTTCAAATATGTCATAAATTCTTCGTTTATAACAAGTTTGTTTAATTCTTTTTTCGCATCTTCCGCAGCGTCGTTCCTCTCTTTTAAATCAAAAGGTGATATAATCCCAGATTCGCTTTTCTTTTTCAATTCCTCAAATATTTTTTCAATTTCCTTTCCAAATTCATTGAAATTTTCTAAATAATCGGGTATCGCAGCAGGTAAGTTTGGGTGGACTTTTTTTAGGGAATTTGAATAAGATAAGATTTTTTTTGTAAAATCAAGTCTTGATTGTACTTTATCAAGCAAGTTTTCAGCCTTGTTCAATAATTCAAACATGATATTGTAGAATTTTATCTCGTTTGTATCCCTTTGGAGTGCTTTATTTAAGTTATAGATTTTTTGGGTTGTATCGAATTCTTCCATTTGCTCATATTCTGCGATCCTATCTTGAGTATGCTTTATTTCTTGATTAAGTTCCTCAAGTTTTTCATTGCTAAGCCATTTATCAAGTTTCATTATTTTTGTTTGATATTCTTGTTCGGTAAGTATTGTTCTCGTCGTGCCTAGAATATCGGGAAGGGGTTCGTAAATATACTTCAAGATACCCATATACACAATATGTTCCGTGTTAGCAATGGAAAAATCGTAAAACGAAATGGTTTCCGTGTTATCGCTAATTTCCACGAGCATCTTAAAGAATTTTCTCAAGCTTAACATGTTTTTCTGGGCATCCATTGTAATTGAATACATTTCTTCGAAGTATTTCTTATAAAAACCCCTTGCAAGTTCTAATTCGTTAAGAATATTGTTTACTAACGGTATTAATTCTCCAGAAACGCTCTCCTTCTTGTATTCTTGACCAATATCCTTGATACGGTCTGCTTGTCGCTCAGTTATGAGCTTGAGAACGGGTTGTGGCATGTCTTTCGTGACAATATCATAGATTTTAATGAAATACCCTTTCTTGTTGATAATTGGGATTATAGTATTAATAGTCATTGTTTTTTGCATTAAAGACTTGAGATCCTCGTCAAGTATTCTTCTTATATTAACATCAATTTCATTCTTGTGCTCTGTATTTGATATCTTTCTGTCTTTCATGAGCGTATTGAGTCGAATTCCCCGAATTTGTGCGTTTCTTCCACTAAACATGTCTATAAATATCGATCCTAAAATTCTAAACGCTACAGCTGCTGTAAGAGCCTTGTCATCTTCTTCATTGATAAGAATTTTATGAGTAAGAAGATGTAATAATTTGAAGAGGAATGGTTTCTCGTGCTCTCTTGGAATTTCCGCTATTTTTGACCTAAAATCTTCTTCGATTTGCTCTTCTGGAAACCTATTTTCCCAGAGTTGATCCATGATGCGATCCCCCTTACCGTTAGGAAGTATTTCCAGATATCGAGGTATGATGCTCATGATGCTCGTTGCCCATAAAGAATGTTCTCTTGTTAGGGGTATCTCTTCGTGCAAGTCGTTGACGATTTCGTGAATTAAACCTGCGTCCTCTATCATTTTCGGTCCACTATACCTTCCTAATGTATGATTCAACACCTCGTCGAAAGTGGGATCCAAGGCGAGGGGAAATCGAACAGCGTTTTTTTCTAAAAAAGCAATATAAAGGTCAAATAAACTCCTTACTTTTCGTTCAGACCTGTTAATGAGAAATTGATTCATTTCTGCCTTGTTTAAATCTCCAATTTCTCCTAAAGAATTTGCGAACATGATAGCCGTGTTAAACATCAGTTCTACTTTTTCGGGTTCGTGATAAGATGCGGTTTCTGAACGTTTAAAAATGTATTTTGCGAGATCAGAACCTAAATACTCCCTATGAATCTCCGGGATGGCTTCGATTGCTCCTAAAAATTCATCAATGAGCATTTGGATCATATCTTCGCCAATAATCGTTGCGTATTTCTTTTCGCATCGTTTTAAGAACGCTTCAATGTCTGAAAACTGTTGACGGACTTCTTCTTTTCCAAACAGGTGAGAAATGACGTCTTCCAAACATTCATTCGATTCAAGACAAGATCCTTGAGCAACCGACTGAATTAGCTTGATATATAGATCTAATAAGGTTCTGATATCTCCCTTACTTCTTTTCAGTAATTCTTGATTTACTTGATCCATCGTTTTTCCACTAATATCTGCTAACGCCTTAAAAAATGAGATAGTATGGTTTAAAATGTTTTTCAGCACATCGTTTGAATAGGAATCAAGATTCTGCGATAATTTAAAAAAATATTTGGGTAGTTCCGATCTCACATATTCTTGAATCTCTCCATCTATTTTTAACAAAACATCGTTAAATTGCTGGTTAAAACCTTTTAATTCTTCTTCCCCTAATTTTTGAGAAAAATTCTTCTCGGCTCTATTAATGAATAGATCAACATCACTAAATTGTTTTGCTTCAACTTTTCCCCCTAGTATGAACGAGAGGACTTCCTCGAAACTAGAAGCATTTTCTAATACAGATCCAACTTTTGCCTTATTCACGAAAGAGTCGAGTAGGTCTGAAAGACTTCGCATTTGATTGTCGCTCCTGTCGATCAGCAACTTGTTTACCTCGTTACTTGTTTTATTAACAAGATCTTTCATGGCTTCAGCAAATAAAAGAACATGTTGAAGTACTCCTTCAACTGTCACGGGAGAAATATCTTCCATCTCTTGTGAAAAATTAAATACATATTTTGGTATTTCAGATCCAATAGTCCTTCTAAATTTTGCGGGAATTTCGTTAGCTGCTTTTTTTATTTTTTCCAACACACTTCCAGCTTTTTCTTCACCTATTTTTTCCTTAAAAGATCGTTCTGCCCTGCGTAAAAACACTTCCAAGATATATTCACCTATTTCTTAAAAATTCAATTATGATGAAAAATAAACTTTTACTCACTTAACGCGATTTAAATTAATTATTTAACCGAGCCCGCACATTTAAATTTACTTCATTAGAAAGAGCTTGAAATTCCTCCTCTTCAGATACGAAATTAATTTTTTAATGCTTAACTATTTTTTAGGTCTATCCAAGATTGCTCCAAGTTTTTCGGCAAGCATTTTTAAAAATATTATATAAAGTGTCTAATCTAATTGAAAAATATACATAAAATATTTTTTTTTTATTGATATCAACCCATAATGAAAAGGATCAAAAATGAGTAATCAAATCATAGGTTCTTTGGTAACATTAATAATAATTTTTTATTCTGTATTACTATTAAATGTAGGAACTTTATTTTTAATGAGAGCTCATCAAAAAAGATTGACCAATCTAATATTTGGGGCAATTGCATTTATAATTCCTGCAATTACGCAATTATTTGAAACTTTTATCGATCTATCTTCTGTACTATATATTTTATTCATACGAATAGGATCAGTCTTTGAAGTTTTACTTATAAAATGGACTTTTCACAAGGGTAAGAAAAAAAAGATATCTAATTTAATATTATCAGTCATTATTATTCTTAGTATTATTTCGGTTTTTCTTTATCATTTAAAAGATATTTCCCTTACTCCTGAACTTTATTATTTTGCAACAATAATCAATATTTTAATCGTGAGTATAATATATGGATGGTTTGCTTGGTCCTCATCATCAGCTTATAAAATAATCAAGCATAGAT
>JAEOUI010000408.1 GCA_016839425.1 Promethearchaeota archaeon | reverse complement strand
GAATTCGGGAGTCAACCTTTCAGCTATTGGATCTTTTCTTATCTGCTTACTATCGGATGGATATTATTAATTGTTGGGATCCCTGCTTCAATTTTAGGAATTATTTATTTACTAAAATGGCGAAAATGAACCTTTAACAAAAAAAGTTTTTTTTTCATATATTTTTAATCTAATCTTTATTTTTTTTAAAGCTTGCTCTAATCTTATACAAATGGCGACAAAATCGACGAAAAGTTGAAATACAAGTTAGAAGCCTTATATTAACATGAGCGTATCAAAAATTGAACCTTTATTGGAAGTTCAATATGTCACATACCCAGAAGAGTTAGATAGGAAATGTTCAGCTTGTGGCAGTCGGGTTACATTCTTATACCCGTCTGGAGGACACGAGTTCACGGACTTTCACGGGAAAGTAAAGGAAATTCGCAAGTATTATTGTTGTACCAATCCGGATTGTGACCTCCACGATATGCCCCTCAATCCCTTCCCACTTAGCGTCCTTCCCTTCAAGCAATTTTCTTTGGCCATCTGGAAATGGATTGCTCGGGAAGCAAAACTCTATAAACAAAACCCTTCTCAAATTTGCGAGCGAATAACTGATGAATTCGGCGTGAAGATATCTGAAAGCACGATTAGAACCTACATTAACGAAGTAGATGCGTACCTATCTAATCAAATAGACAAGCGGACTATTAAAACGCTTAAGGAACAGGGATCGATCATTTTAGTGCTGGATGGCCAGAAGCCCGACAGTGAGGGCGCTGCATTGTGGCTATTTGTGGATTTAATAAGCAATCGCGTCTTAAAGATCGTGATTCTTAAATCAGCCGATCACCTAACGCTCCACGATCTCGTCGAGGATATCATTCAATCCTTCGAGGTCAAGCTAAATGGTTTAGTTTCCGATAAACAAGGCTCGATCGTTAAGATGCGCGACACTTTCTACCCTGAGATCCCCCATCAATATTGTCACTTTCATTTTCTTCAAAATCTCTGGAATCACATAGAAGTAAAAGATGGTAGTTTACACAAGGAACTAAGCAAAGCAGTCAATAGCCTTTATGTATTAACCGTTTCCAAGACAACCAAAATAAATTTCGAGGGCATTGGTAAGGCATCGATTAGAGAGGTGTTTCACGAGGTCGAGTTGTCTTTGAGAGCGTTGGTGAAATCTAACTCTAAAAAATTCACTTGCTTGCGCGGGATTGAAGTTTTCGAACGATTAGATCGGTTCGTCAAGGAAATGGACGATGAATTGGTCAAGGAAGCCCCAAACCGCAAGATCGTGGAATTAATGAAAAAAACAGCGGATTCGCTGCGTCAAGCGTTGAAAGACGCTAAAAATAAATACGATGATTGTGTCGAGCTTAATAAATCCTTCCAATCCATTCGCAAGTTGCTCGGTAAAGAGCTTGATTCTGACATTTCTAAGGCTCAAGAGCCAAGTATGTTAAAAGAAAGTAAGATAAAGGGGTTGGATGAGTGCTTTAAATATGTTTGGGAAAAGATTAAGGGATTCGGAAATATCAGCGATAAATCCAAACTGCGGACATTCCTTCCGCAGAAAGATACGCCTGTCAAAAAGATCAAGCAAGAATGGGTGCGTCTTTATGAGTCATATCGGCGAGGCTTGTTTGCATATTACGATTTTCCAATCATGGTTAAGACCAATTCTCCAATGGAAGCGAAGTTCAGTCAAGAAAAATCCATCTTTATTAGCCGCGTTGGAAGAGGAAAAGTAGGATCTCAAATACGAATACGCGGAGAGCACGTGTTGAAGCAATTGTATGCAGGAAAAGAAGAAATCAAGGAAATCATAAAAGAAATGGGGCACGATTACAACAGAGAGCAAATCAAACAGGAGCTAGAAGCTTTGGCGCTCCGTACCGCAGAAGAAACTGAACGGTGGAAAAATCGACAGCATCAAGTCTCGAGCCTGAAAAGTGTTCTGGCTAAGGGACTGAAGTCATCAAAAAAAGAAGATTTAAACGATAAGGAGGATTTTGTCGTTTGAAGATTAGATTAAAAATATATGAAAAAAAAGAAAATATTATGAACAAAAAGTTAGTATCAATTTTAATCCTTAACTACAATGGTCTTAAATATCTTAAAGAGAATATTGAGTCCTTATACAATCAAACCTACAAAGATTTTGAGATAATTTTTGTTGATAACAATTCTACAGATAATAGTGTACAATTTATGAAAGAGAATTTTCCCCAAGTAAAATTAGTTGAATTAGAAAAAAATTATGGTTTCGCTAAGGGTAATAATTTAGGAATGCCTTTTACAACAGGAGATTACATTGTTCTATTAAATCAGGATACAGTAGTTGATAAAAATTGGTTATATGAAAAAGTTAAGGTTGCATACTCATCAGATAAAATTGGAATTGTAGGGGGAAAGTTTTATCATTATGGTTGTGAAAATATTCTGGGTTTTGCAGGTAGCCTGCTGGATAAATATGGAAATGGAATTCAATTTGGATCTAGGCAAGAGGATAAAGGGCTCTATGATAAAAAATCAAAAGCATTCTTTATAACTGGTGCAGGATTACTGTTTAAAAGAAAACTCTACGAAAGGATTTGTCTATTTGATGATAAATATTTTATGTATTACGAGGATGTTGATTTTTGTTGGAGGGCGTTAATTGCGGG
>JAEOUI010000047.1 GCA_016839425.1 Promethearchaeota archaeon | reverse complement strand
TTCTTTTTTTTTCTAAAAACGATTCCCTCGTCGTTTTGTGAACCTCACTCGTCCTTCAAGCGCAACGAGATTGAGGAATGCTTTCTTGAACTCGAAGGGTTCGAATTTTTGACTTGTCGAGTATAAAAAAAATTTACAAATGGTTCTTCGAAGGGGTCGTTTCCTCGAGCCTTGGGGGTTGGAATCGAGCTTGTTTGCGATGGAAGGTATATCTCGGAAATCTGGGCTACACTCGCCTGCCCCGATGACCTCCTTTACGCCTGCAGTGGTCATGCGACTTTGGTGTTACTTCCTCTATACGACCCACATTTAACCCAGACCTCGCTAACGCCCTGATGCAAGCTTGAGCGCCAGGGCCAGGCGTTTGCGACTTATTTCCGCCCGGTGCTCTTACTTTAATGTGTATCCCAGTTACTCCTTTATCTTTCAGTTCATTTGCGGTACGAAATCCACATTGCATTGCTGCGTATGGATTGGATTGATCCCTATCTGCCTTGACGACCATTCCACCGCTACACTTGGCAAGCGTTTCTTGTCCACTCAAATCGGTGGCAGTTACTATTGTATTATTATAGCTACTAAAAATGTGGACGATTGCCCAGTACTCTTTTCTATCTCTCTTGCTCATATTTCAAACCTCATCGCGTTATTTTTTCGCTCCCGCAAAAGGACTTGCGCTCGTAAAGCTAATTAAGTCTTCTTCTTCTCTTTTCACGAGATAAGAAGGGGAATTTATTCGTTTATCTCCAACTTGAACATGCTTGTGAACGATCATTTGTCTGGCCTCGTAGATCGACTTTGCCATGCCTCTTTCGAAAACCATGGTTTGGAGCCTTCGCTTTAGCACTTCTTCTACCGTGAGTAGGAGCACATCTTCGAACTCCGCTTCAGAACCTAATATGCCCATTCGGTTTAACTTCCTGATAAGTTCTTGCTGGACTTCCTTGGCTTGCTCGGGTGGAAGCGATCTTGATTTACGAGCGATATCCCTCCAGTTTCCTAACATGGTACGCGATTTCCAGAACTCCCGCTTGTTTCTCAAGCCGTATTTTCCTAAGTATTCTAGCTCTTCTGCAAGTCTCTCCCTTTCGAAGGGTCGCTTGGGCTTCTTGAACTTTTTTTTAAGTCGTCTTGGGTCTCCCATTATTCAATCACAATGCACATTTCAAGAAATAAGAAAAAATTATACTTACTTCTATATTTTGTACTTTAAAATAATGTAAACATCATTATTAATTTTGTGATTTTCAACTACTATACTTGTATTTACCTTGAAGTAGTTAATAAATATATTATAATACCGACTAAGATCATGATGCAGGATATAAGTTCGAGATTAATAAGTCTCAAGCGGTATTCTTCCAGGCTTTCGCTTTTTTTTCTTCGTCTTGCAAATATTAAAGCTAATACGCTCCGATAATAGCGCCTGTAGCGATATTCTGTAGTTTTAATATCTGCTATCCTGTCCCTCCTTCTTTGACGCCAATTTTTTCTTTTTCTAAGCCCACCGTGAACTTGATCGTATTTTCTAGTTTGACTTTTAGGTTTTCGCATTCTCCCTCGCGATTCTTTTGATTTTTGGTTGTTTTTGAATATGAGAGAATCCTTTTAAATATTTTTTAATTTAGATGTTAACATAAACGAAATTAAATCCAATTAGTAAGGGAAAATACAAACAAAAGGAGCTATGAGAATTAAGAATTACTTTTGACCTTTCTTCTTTCGAACGACACCAATAACGAGTCCGTGTCGACCAGTAGATTTCGTTCTTTGACCTCTTACTTTCAATCGGAAGTGGTGCCTTACGCCCTTGTAGCTTTTTATGCGTTTCATTCTATCGATATCTCGCTTGACGGTAATATCCAATTGGTTGCCAATGACATGTCTATCCCCGCCTTCTCTAAGGTCGTTCTTTCGATTGACCATCCAATTAGGCATTCCGTGCTTTAGGGGATCCAATATGATTTCCTCAATGTTATTTAGGTCTTTTTCGCCTGAAACTCCAATTCTCGCGTTAGGATCTATGTTCGCAATCAAGACTACTGCTTGAGCAAATCTTCTTCCAACACCCCTGATTTGAGTTAAGGCATGCTCTACTTTAGAGCTCCCATCTACTTGGGAACGAAGCTTTCGGAAAAACACCTTTTCCCGGTAATTTTTTGGTCGTATTGCTGGTACCGAACTCATGTAAGATCAATTCTTTTATTAACTACTATGGAGAGTAAAAAGCAGAATTTAATATTAATTTTTTGGTTTCGATCTTGTAGACATAAGTCTTGATTTATTTGGGACGATTTTAGTCTTTTTTTTTCACTTTAATATTTATATTCATTGGAGTCAAAACTCGAGTTACTGATAAAGATCAAAACTTCATTGATTTAAATTTAAAAAATTCAAATACTATCGCATGTAATTTATTATAACTCAATGAGAATAACCCAATAAAAAGGACTTATTTAAAACATGCTTGACATCGAATTGTTTCGAACGAATATTGAAAAAATAATTGAATCAGAGAAAAAAAGGTATAAAGATCCCATAAACGCAGAAAAAACATTAGAATACGACACGAAATGGAGAACTACAGTAACCAAATTGCAGAAATTAAGGCAAGAAAGGAATGAAATAAACAATCAAATTAATAAATATAAAAAAAGCAAGGAAGAGAAGAAAGCACAAGAAGCTATAAAGATCTCCAAGGAATTAAAAGATCAGATTGAAGTTTTAGAAAGAAATGAGAAAGATTTCCTTGAAAAGAGAGACGATTTTCGCTATAAAGTTGGAAACATAATTCACGAGTCCGTACCTATTGCCGAAACCGAAGAAGGTAATAAGGTAGAAAGAATGGTTGGAAAACACCCAAAGTTCGCTTTTACACCTTTAAATCATGTAGACCTTGTAGAAACCGGTTTTGCTGACACGAAAAAGGCGGCGGAAATTGCAGGTTCGAGGTTTTACTACCTTCGTGGTGATCTCGTAATGCTCAATTTAGCGTTGTTGAAATTTGCGTTAGATATATTAGAACAAAAAGGATACACGCCCATGTGGACGCCCTTCTTTATCAAGCACGAAGTGATCAAGGCGGCAGCGGAATTAGCGGATTTTGAAGACACACTCTACAAGATACAGGACGAGGACCTTTACATGATCGCAACTTCGGAACAAACTATTGCGGCATTCCATTATGACGAGATTTTGGATCCCGAATCGCTTCCATTCAAGTACGCTGGCGTCTCGTCGTGCTTCAGGAGAGAAGCGGGTTCGCACGGAAAGGACACTTTGGGAATTTTTAGGATTCACCAATTCGAAAAGATCGAGCAATTTATTTTTTGTAAAACAGAAGAATCGTGGCAATTTCACGAAGAACTCATCGCAAACGCGGAAGAGATATACAAGCAACTAGAACTCCCTTATAGAATTGTCAATATTGCATCGGGGGACCTTAACGACAATGCTGCGAAAAAATATGACCTCGAAGCGTGGTTTCCTGCCTCTGAGACCTATCGAGAGCTTGTATCGTGTAGTAATTGTCTCGATTACCAAGCGCGAAAGCTCAAGATTAGGATGGGAAAGGTCGGAGGCGCCGAAGAGAAACAGACGGTCCACACGCTCAATTCAACCGCAATCGCCACGGAAAGGACGATTTGCTGTATTTTAGAAAATTATCAAAACGAGGACCATTCCGTTAACGTGCCAAAAGCTCTTCAAAAATACATGAACGGCAAAAAGATTATAAGTCCAGTTAAATGATCAAATATATCAAAAAAAGACCAAGTGGATGAACATGGGAGAAGTATTATTAGAGGAATTTGAGGATTATTATAATCAAAAAATCGACATGAAATATTCCAAGATTAAAAAAGCAGTAAAAAAGCTCATGATGGATATAGAAACAAACTTGGTAGAAATTAAAAACAGCGTCGACCGTTTTCAAGAAGCGGCAGGTGATATTGGAGAAAAAGCCACTCGATCCCTGAATTTTTTTACTGATAGGATTAACAAACAGCTCGACGAGATAGTCATACCCGACGATAATGAAATAAATCACGATTCCCTCACGAAGGTAGCAAACGAAGTAAAAAAATTATTCACGGTTATCAATGAAATCGCTCGAAAGGCACTTCCAAAATTCCACAAGGAAGTTCAACCACAAATAAAGGAACTAAACTATTTAACACGCAAGCTCCAAAAAAGACTTGCCGTTTTTAACCAATTTTTAAGAAAAAAATACGGAGACTTGAAAATCGCAGAAGAACTCGTAAAAAAAAAGCTTCCCAAGTTTTTTTCGCTTAAAGATAATATTGAAAACGCAAAAAATGACTTAAATAATTTCGAAAAGGAATACGAAGAGCGTAAAAACTCTCAATCAGATTTAACTACTGAACTAATGAATCTTGAAAAAAGTGAATTGTTTAAAGAACTTGAAAAATTAAAAGATGAGTTATTCAAACACAAGATTAAGGTTAACGACGAGCTTGGTTTTAAAAAAGCTCTCAAAAAATTAAAAGTCGAACTGGAAAAAAATTCCTCGCTCGTTCCTGGACTCGATGTTAATTACCTAAAAGATTTTCTCAAAAATCCCATTCATACCTTATCGAACGACACATCAAACATGCAAAATTTCTCAGAACTCATGGTAAAATTGCGCCACGCCTTGGAGGAAAATAAGTTAAACCTAAAAGCCGATAAAAAGGACAAGACGATAGAGCATATTAATAAAATTTTCGATGATAAACAACTTTACAAGGATATAGATAAGATCAAGGATTTAAAGGCTAAAATTACCGCCATGGAAAAAAAGATTACCGAGGCGGGCATATCAAGCAAGTTAGAGGAGGTTAAAAATCAGATCTCTATAAACACAGTCAAACTCGAGCATCTCGAAAACGACCTTGAAAAGAAAAACAGCGATTTTTCAAGATATCTGAATGTCTTAAAAAAAGAAAGAGAAGACTTTCACAAGTTAGTAACCGAAGAAATAGGAGAAGATGTAAAGATAAAAATAGAATTTACATTTTAGTTGCACTTCTTATTGACAAGAAAGTTCCTGTTATCATGTTCATCGCGTTTTTGTATCTTTGAGTTAAGGTTCTTTTTTAAAAACAAATAAGTCTTGTTCTTCCTCAGTTCAAGCATTTTTAGATATTCGTAAGCCATTAACAAGTCTGATTCTATATCTACATCGAAGCTAGCCCTAAACGAATCATAAATTGCAATATCTTTAATTTCTTTTTTTCTTACTTCGTTTAATAAAGATTTTAAAGATGTCGTGTCGGGAGAACAAAAAGCTGGCTCTACGATATTTGGAGGACTCCTACCTAAGATAGAAATTCCCATTGATTGTATTGCAGGACAGACTACGACTCTATTTTTTTTCATCAAGGTTGCAATATCACAGAAATTCTTTTTTGAAATTAAAACCAAATCAAGGAAGGTCGTGAGTGTTGAATGCGCGTCAAATTTTTCGATAGCAACTTTGTTCATGGTTTTAATAATATCGTCAAACGAGCTTGTGGGGCTATTTTTTTCGATAATACCCTCATAGCCAAAATTTTGAGCAAGCTCAAGTACTTCTTTATCTTGACTAAAAACAATTATCTTTTCAAATTCATTCACTTCAGATAGCGTCGTAAGCATATCTTCTAGCATGACAAGTGTAAAATTTACTAGATTTTCCCTTGATAAGCAAGGTTCCAATCGTGACTTCGATCTCCATAGTGGGGCTACAGGTATTAGTACAATCGTCATTATTTAGAGACCGATCTCCGAAAATTAGAAGACAGATAAAAATGTATTTTATGTTGAAGTGTAAAATGTAAGAAAACTTTTATTAATTTCTTTAAAAAAGAGAAAACTATTTCATGTTGTTAATGATTTTAATAGCCAAACGTCTGAATGCCTCGTCAACATTTTCGTTTAATTTAGCAGATGTTTCGATGTATTCAACGCCAAGATTTTCGACCTTCTTTTTGATGACATCATCATCAATAACTTTAGGGAGATCGGATTTATTTCCAACGATAAGGAACGGAACATCTCCGCTTAAATCTTTCAGTTTAGAAATCCAGAAATCCAAACTTTCGAATGACTTTTTTGAATCGAGATTAAATACAACCAAGGCACCTACCGCTTGGAAAAAGTAGTATTCATTTGCGAATAATTTATCTTTTTGACCGCCTAGATCCCATAAGTATAACTTCAATCCCTTGCCCTTTATTGATTCTTTAAGTTCTTGGTCCTCTAGTTCGATCTCATCAATCATGCTATTGAGATCAATTTCTTTAATCAAGAAATTAGCTCCAATCGTTTGAATGTATTCTTCTTCAAATTGATCGTCAACATAACGAGCGAGGAGACTTGTTTTTCCCGCTCCCGCAGAGCCACACAATATTACCTTACCTCGAAAGCTCATGGGTTAAGATTCACCAATTTTTGTCGTTAGATATTTCAAAACTATATTTGATTAATTAATTTTATTTTAAATACTTTAATTTATCTTTTCATGTTTGAGGTGCTGCTTTTTTTGCAGTCTTGGAAGTAAGAGCTATCAGCTTACATTGAGAATTGATAAAATGTCTGAACAAGTGCTCATAGCCTATTACTTGTTTGTCCTTTCCGTGTTCTAACCATAAACCCGAAGTGTATTCGGGCGCTTCAATGATCTGATCCAAAGTCGTGAGTAAGAAATCGTTATCGGCAATCAATAATCCGAAGGGTATTACAGAAGCACCCTCAATAGAGTGAATGATGATGTTTATTTTTAACAATTTCTTAATCTCTTCCTTTAAAACCTCGTGATACTTGAGTGCAATAACAATCTGGATGTTTTCATTAGAAAATTTCTTGTTCCACAACTCTTTAAATATCCAATCAGAACTACCTTTCGATAATTCCTCCATTAATAAGTCAGGAGTTATAACGAAAAAGATACGTTTTTCTGCGTCGCCTATTAATTCTTTTATTTTTTTTCTAATTTTTTCTCTCGAGCTAATGGCCCAAACTCTTGGTTCCGATTCTTCGTCATCAATTTTTAAATCCGAAATCATTTTTTCTAAGTCCATCGTTTCAGAAATTTTTTGCTTATAATCTTCTCGTATGGTCTTAAAGATCCTTTCTACTGGGATGACTTGATAATTTGCCCCTCTTTTAACGGGTTCTTTTTGGATGAATCCTTTTTCAATTAATCGATTTAAAGAATCATATACTCGAGCGCGATCCACGCCAGAATTACGGGCAATATCCGCCGGGCTTAAAATCTTATACTTACATAAAGTTAGCAATACCTTTGAGTCGTTTTTAGTAAAACCCAGTTCCTGTAAAGAGTCTTCTATTTCTGATTCGGTCATTACGCTAGAAAATTTTCGTAAATTTCTTTTTAATAAAAATGAACTAATATGCTAATCTTAAAAATCCTATTTAATTTTTTTTTTTCGCAAATAAAAAAAAAGTCCTCGCATAAAGGTGTCATTGTCATCTCCAGTTGATCTAATTATAAAAGATATCTATTGTGTAGATTGTCATTGATGAATAGAAATCATTCTCAACCTTAATGATTTAACTAAGATTGCGATCAATGTATCAATTTATCATGTGCTTTTTGACCTAAGTTGATTATTGAATTATTAATAAAATCAGAGGGATCAATTGAAAAAATTGGCATTCAAGGGAAATACTAATTATCGCGAAAAATTTTGTCGGTACGATAAAATTATCGAATTCGCTTTCACTCAACCAAAAAACTATCATGAAAATTCCGAAACGGCTCATTCCGAAACATAATATTTATATAATAGAATGGTTAAGTAATAATTAACAACTAATATTAAATTACAAAAAATTTTGAAAAAAATTAGTGGAGGAAATTATTATGGCAAAAAAAGCAGCACCAAAAGCAAAACCGGCGGCAAAAAAGAAACCAGCAGCCTCTAAGGCTAAGAAAGCTGATGCGGGTTACATTGCAAAAGCGCCCATCCGACGATTAATGAAAAAAGAGGGCGCTGATTTAGTAGCAGCCGAGGCTTTAGATAAATTGATTGCATTCTTGGAATCTTCTGCGTCCAACGCAACAAAAGAAGCAATCAAAATTTGCAAAGCTGACAAGAGGAAAAGAGTTACCGCTCAAGACATCAGAGCAGCTACGAGATAAAAGCTCTTTGTCATACAAGTTTTAGTTTTTTTTTCTTATTTTTTCATTTTAAAATTTCTTAGCTCAATTTTGTAAAAAAATCATCGTTCAAATATTTTTGAATGTTATTGCTTATTTTAGTTTTTACGTCTTCCAATCCCTCAACTACTACTCTT
>JAEOUI010000407.1 GCA_016839425.1 Promethearchaeota archaeon | reverse complement strand
CAAACAATAATTTTTTGAAAATGGCTGAAGATGCAGTAAATTTTGTGCTTTTCTACTTAAAAAAGGAGAACGGGAGACTCTTACACGCATACAGGAACGGAAAAGCGTCTGTAGACGGATTTTTAACGGATTACGCGTTTTTTATTTGGGGATTGATCGAGCTCTATGAAGCTACTTTCAATGTTTTTTATCTAAAAACTGCATTGGAACTTCATAAACTACAAATAAAAGACTTTTGGGACGAAAATATTGGTGGATTTTATTTAACAGCGAGTAGCTCTGAAAAAATTTTAACAAGGCAAAAAGAATTATACGATGGAGCGCTTCCCTCGGGAAATTCGGTTGCCTTCCTTAATTTATTAAGGTTAAGTTATCTAACGGGGAATCAGGGATTCGAAAAGAAAGCAGACATCTTAAGTAGAGTATTTACAGAAAATATCTTAAAACATCCGAGTTTATATTCTCAGATGTTGATTGGCGTTGATTTTATGGTTGGACCTACCTATTCCGTAGTTATTGCTGGAGATAAAAATACTTTAGATACTGAGGAACTTGTCAATTCCATCCGTACACAATATATTCCCAATAAAGTATTTATACTTCGAGATATCGAAAAGAAAGCTCCAGAGATTGACAAATATGCAGATTTTGTTAAATATTTCAATAAAAACAACGATAAAGCGACAGCTTATGTTTGCATCAATCATACTTGTAAACCTGCCACTCAAGATGCTGAAAACTTAGTAGAAATGCTAGATTCAAGATGGGCATAACTTATGTTTAATAATTATAATATTTAACTTACAGGTGCTTTTTTTCTAAAATTACTTTTTATTTAGATTTTATTACTTATAAAAAACAGGTTTTAGATGCTTGTTTATTTAGGTAATATAGAATGCAATACTAAATATCTTAGGTGAATCGAAATAACAAAACTTAAATGTTTAATCTGTGGAAATGAAAAAAGCGTTCCTACTTGTTGCAATGAATCGATGATACTCAAGGACGAACTATTATGTTGCTGTACTGAAAAGTGTCATCACCAAGCAATTCCAAAATGTTGTGGACAAGCCATGAGCTATATTTAAGCAACTATATTATATGCTTAAATCTTATTAAATATCTTTACTTTAATTTTTGACGGCGTATTCCAAATAAACTAGATTGGAAGAAACTTCTTTTTGTAAATTTTCTATTTCAAATTCGAAATTGTTTTGAAAATAATGTTCGATAATACGGGAGAATACCTCAGAGAAGTATTCGTCCAAATCGTGCAAACCCTTAATGATTAATGTGCTATTATTTAGTACGAAATCAATGCTGTTAAACCATTTTAACCCTCCAGCGCCTAAAAATTTAATGATGTTTTTGGAATAGCTGGGAAAATGTTTGCTGTCCATTGGTTTGGCCACATTAAATTTAGTCATATCTGCCAATAAGCTTGACATTTCGCTTACGATATTGTCAAGAAGTTCACCATCAGCTTGCGAGAGAAGTTTAAAAAAGGTCCATTTTGTAATAATGATCATATTGTTTGTTTTCCTAAAAGATTCAAGAGTTAACCAATTTTTAACAGCTTGTTTTGCGATTAATCCACGGGATTTATTTTCTATTTTTGCTACTTGATCTAGCTTTTCTATGTCTTTGTGTGAGAGTCTAAATCCAAGAAAATTACTGCGTTTTTTAATTTCTCCTTTAGGTGCCATTAAAATAAACCTCTTAAAAAAAAGATTATATATATAAATATGTTTTCATTGTTTTTAAAGATATCAATATGATCTATTGAAAATGTTTTTATACTTTGATTGCAATTAATCCAATAACTACATCAAAAAAAAAATATATTTCTAAAAAATTGAGGAGGAATATATCATGAAAGTAGAAATCTTTGGTCCCAAGAAGGGTAAAGACGAGGATTACGACGACGACGATTTTGATGACGATTGGGATGACGATGAAGACGAAGATTGGGACGACGATGGCGATTGGGAAGAAGATATGTAGATAATCCATTTTGGACCCAATATCATTGCAAATATATTATTTTTTTTAAAATTTTAATTACAAATGAAAAAAAAATATCCACACCAATATGTATTGAGGAATAAAAATATATAATGAAAACAATCCCAAAAAATGAAGATAAAAATAGTAAAAATAAATTAAATGCCGCTGTACCCGAAAAATCACCCAAATGTCTGGGTCCAGTTCTAAACTTAGAGGAATACGTCCGGAGAGATTGGTGGAACCACATTTTTAATTCTTATTATTTAAAAACGGACGGCGATGTTGTCAACGATAAAAATATAACCTCGACAGAGGTAGATCTTTTTTCTGATATTCTGAAATTACAACCAGAGCAAGAGATTTTAGACTTATGCTGCGGACAGGGAAGGCATTCCTTAGAGTTAGCAAGAAGAGGCTTTAACCATATAAATGGGCTTGATAAATCTCGGTATCTCATTCAAAGGGCTAAGCGTGTTGCAAAAAAAGAATTTTTACCTGTTGATTATCGTATCGGCGATGCTCGAAAACTCCCATACGAAACAGACCGTTTCGACGTCGTATTTATATTAGGAAATAGTTTTGGATATTTTGATACCATAAACGACGATCTTCGAGTATTAAAAGAAGTCAAGCGCACGCTCAAACCATGGGGAAGGATTTTAATTGATATAACAGATGGTGAATATGTAAAGAAGAACTTTCAACCCCGTTCTTGGGAATGGATCGATAAAAATCATTTTGTATGTAGGGAACGGTCACTATCAATTGACAAGCAAAAATTAATTTCGAGAGAAGTCATAAATCATGTGAATGAGGGTGTCTTGGTGGATCAATTTTATTCCGAAAGATTATATTCAAAAAGCAAAATATCAGATTTATTGAATAAAGCGGGATTTACGGATGTAACATTTCACCAAGAGATATCACCAAATTCTGCCCGAAATCAAGATTTAGGAATGATGGAAAGGCGACTGATTATTAGCGCACGCGTGAGGAAGGAATGGACAAAAAAACATCAAAAAAGTACAGAAATCCCCAAAAATATAGTCGTTCTATTAGGAGATCCTAACAAGCCGGATGTATTAAAACCTTCAAGCGTTTTTGACGATGATGATTACTTTACAATAGATAAATTAAAGGAAGCGTTAATCGAATTGAAAGAAAATCAATTCACATTCCTTAGCAACCACGATACTTTAATAGCTGATCTCACGAAATTGAAGGGAAAAATCGATTATGTCTTTAATTTATGTGATGAAGGTTATAATAATCATGCAAGACAAGAATTACATATTCCTGCTCTACTGGATATTCTTAAAATTCCATACACGGGTTCAGGACCTCAATGTTTGGCGTTTTGTTACGATAAATCACTAGTTCGGGGCATTGCAAAAGAGATGGATATTCCGGTTCCAGAAGCGATCTTTATTAAACCAGGAGACACCGTTTTTGACCTTCCATTGTATTTTCCTGCACTCGTCAAACCAAACTTTGGCGATTCGAGCTTCGGCATAACTCAAGACTGCGTTGTAAATAATGGAGAGGAGTTAATTAACGCTATTTCAAAAATTCGAGAAACTTTTGGATACACATATCCCATTCTCGTTGAACAATTTCTCACTGGAAAAGACTTGACTCTTGGAATAATTGGAAATCCCCCTGGGAATAGTATCATTCTTCCCATTGCCGAAGAGGATTATTCAGAATTGCCTCCAGATTTGCCAAAGATATGCGGCTATGAGGCAAAATGGCTACCCGAATCACCTTATTGGAAATTAAAATCCATACTTGCACAACTTCCAGATAAAACCACGGAGATTATAGAATCTTGTAGTCTTAAATTATTTGAAAGGCTAGAATGTAGAGATTATGCTCGCTTTGATTGGAGACTAGACGCAGAAGGAAACCCCAAGTTATTAGAGGTTAATCCAAATCCTGGCTGGTGTTGGGATGGACACCTCGCAAAGATGGCAAAATTTATGGGACTTTCGTATACTCAAATGTTAAAAGAAATTTTAAAAGCGACCGAAACTCGAATTTTGATCACTTAAATCAGATTTTTTATTTTTTATACCTTTTTCATTTTCATTAACTTTCCTTGAATATTTTACAAGCTGTTAGGATTTGATCGAAATTCAACAATAGTTATCTTTAATATCATTCGAAAACAACAAAAAACAGTGTTATACTTGTTATTAGGGATAATTTAACTAATATGAATGCATAAAAATCCCTAACTGGCGCAAATTTTCCATTAGCTGCAGTTATGGATCTATAAATTACGTGATTTAGCTTAATACTAGAGTATGAAAGCCAGCATGTAAATTTGAGAAAAAATTATGACATTAAAGCAAAAAAGTTTATTAACATGAATTATTATCTAGTTAATAGAATATATAGGATGATGCATGATGTCAAATATCGGAAATGTTTATAGTATTTTTAAAATTGCATATCTGACAGATTATGTCAAAATTATTTTCAAAAAAATTACCCCTTTTTCTCAGAGAAATTATTTTACTTGATATTTTCTCAAGTTAGGTAAATAATTAGCATTTTCTTTTCGATAATGTCATTAATAATTAATAGAGGATTGAAATATCCTTCTACAATTTATTCGAATTGAATTGCCTTTCATTAATTAGTCAAGCCTAAGACATTAATGATTATAGATAATTAGAAGGTGATAAAAATTAATGCAAGTTTTAGAAAAAACAAACAAAATTAAATCAGAATCGTCTCAAATTGATAATGTTGAACTTTCAAATAGCTATCAATCAAATATTACAAAAATCTACATTTATCAATTCTTAATGGGAATGTACATGATCTCGGGAATTCTCATCCCTTTCTTCTTATCTTGGGGGAGATTGAATCTCCTTGAATTGAGTCTTTTACAAAGCTATTATTTCATTTTGGCATTTATACTCGAAATTCCCTGTGGTTTGATTGCAGATCGATTGAAAAGAAAATGGATTTTATCTTTATCTGGATTAACAAGTGCTTTAGGTGCATTTATATATACTATAACACCAAATTTGTTATTATTTTTTCTTGGAGAATCCTTGTTTGCTTTGGGCACCGCATTAATGTCAGGTTCCAGTGAATCATTTATTTTTGACTTTGTAAAAAAAGCAGGACGAGAAAAAGACTTTACCAAGATTTTCGGAAAAGCGGAAAGCTTTTTTTTAATAGGTTTTCTTGTATCATCTCCAATTGGATCATTAATAGGATATTATTTTTCCCTGCCACTCGTAATGACGCTTATGGGTGTTCCTTATATTTGTGCATCTGTCATAAGTATATTTTTTAAAGAAAGTAAAAACATTCCAAAATCTAAAAAAATAAAAATCTTTTCGCCAATCAAAGCGAGTATTAAGAATTTCAAGAAAAATAAGATATTGCGTTCATTAATTAGGGACATGCTGGTTCTCGAAATCCTCGTGCTTGTCCTTTATTTAAATTATCAATATTACTTTTACGCTGTTTTAAATGTTCCATTGTTTTATTTTGGCTTGATCGATGCAAGTTTTGTCATGTTAGAAGTGTTTTTTACTTTCTTAATAGCGACTCATAAAAAGAAATTTAAAAATAACGCAGCTTTATTCTCTTTGTTTACTTTTGTTCCAGGAGTTTGCTACGTGCTTTTGGGTACTGTATTTTACCTTCCTGTAAATTTATTCTTGGTTTTAATAATTATTGGTTTAGGTCTTTCCCGATATCTTATCTTCGTTGATGGAATTAATAAAAGGGTAAATAAAGAACATCGAGCCACCTCTCTATCTCTTATAAACATGGTGAGAATGTTTTCAAAGGGAATTGTATTGCCCTTGTTTGCATTATTTATATTATGGGATCTTAATTTGACATTTATCGCTTTGGGAATCACCATTATCACGATTAGTGCGTTGTTAAAGCCGAAGAGGGAGTATCTTTAAGTAATCAAATTTAGATTGGAGTTTTTTCACTCGGTTTTTTTTAATACATAAATTGGCCATTTTTTAAGTATTCCTTTTGGAAGCATACCTTTTCGAACATTGGAAAGAATTTCAGACCGAGGTACAAGATAATCTACTGGAATGTCTTTAATAGGTCTTAATAAGAATCCTTTATTTTCAATAAATTCCGCTAAATGCTTAT
>JAEOUI010000586.1 GCA_016839425.1 Promethearchaeota archaeon | reverse complement strand
GTCTGACCCCCCACTAAAAATAGACTGCTTTCTAATGTTACCCAGAGATTTGTACCATCAGCCTTAGAGATATTAAATTCAATTGGTTCCAAGTAGCCTTGTTTTAATAATATCTTGAATCGTTCTCTGAACATTGGGATAAAGTGATCTGCTCTCTCAAACATACTTAGTGCTTCAGTATATTGTTTTCCAATCATATCATCGCTGGTATAAATTGAAAGAAAATGATTAAAAGTCTTATTACAATCTACTATCTTTTTAGTAAAGGGATTTACAATCCAGATTCCATATGGGGATCTTTCAAAAAGATGGCGATATTTTTCCTCTGATTGTTTGAGTTCTTCTTCTAATTTCTTTTGGTGGCTCATATCAAGAAAATTTTCTAAGATATAGATGTTACCATCATGTTCGATTTTCTTAGCATTTTTAATAATTGGCTTTTTAGAGCCATCTTTACATTTGATGAAAGTATCCATTCCTTCAAAACCATCTTGTTTTACTTCCCATATAGGGCATAACTTCGATTTTGAGCCTCTGGGACATAAAACATCGCATAATTGACCGATCAGTTCTTCTTTTTTATACCCCGTTATTTTACACGTCAATTCATTCACATCTTTAATTTGATAGGTGTCTCCAATAATTAATGTTCCACTAGGAATGTTCTCATAGAGTGTTCTGAATTTTTCTTCTGATTCTTTTAACTTATTTTCTGCCTTTTTTGATTCCGTGACATCATGAAGAATTCCCCCGAAACCGGTGATTTTGTCTTTTTTATAAATTGGTCGAGAATGTGTTCGAACATAAAAATTGGAACCATCTTTCCTTTTTACTAGATAAATATGCGGGGTCATAGCTTTTCCTGCTAAAATGTCTTTTAGGGTCTCAGAAGCTTTCTGCCAATCTTTTGGATCAATTAGATCTTGAATATAAATTCCTTTTTCAATATCCTCTTGAGTATAACCGAATTTTTTGAACCCAATCGAATTAACATAGGTGATTTTACCCTTTTGATCCGCTTCATAGATTATATCTGGCAATAATTCAGTTAATCTCCGATATTTTTGTTCTGATTTTCTTAAGGCGGCTTCAATCTTTTTCCTTTCTGATATGTCTCTTACAATTGCAATGGCATTCCATTTATTTTCAATCATAACTGAGGATAAGGATAATTCAACTGGAATAATTCGCCCATTTTTTGTTTTTCCATCTAACTCTAATGTTTTTCCAATAGCCCATCCTTCTCCAGTTTCTTTAAAATGGTTGAAACCCTTGAGATAATCTTCATGATATTTTTCGGGAGCCATCCATAGGTGTAGGTTTTTCCTCTGAATTTCCGCTTTTGAATAACCAAAAATCATCTCTTCAGCATCATTCCAGTAAACTATTTCGCCTTCATTATTTATTTGTATTATCGCATCTTTTGCAGAACCGGCAATTGTTCTGAATCTTTCCTCACTTTCTTTTAAAGCTTCGCCAGATTTTTTCAATTTTGTAATATCAGTAATAACAGCAAATACTCCTTCCAACTCACCTTCCCTATTTAAAATTGGTTGTGGTGATATTATCAAATAAATTTCATCATCATCTTTTCTCAAATTTATTTCAAAGGTTGCAGATCCTCCTTTCATAGTTTTTTCAAATTTTTTTTTAATTCTTTCAATCTTTTCCCGTTCAAGATGAACATCCAATCTTTTCCCTATCATTTGATCTGCAAGGCTTCCTATAATTTCTTTAAGACTCTCATTCATATAGGTTAATATTCCATTTTTATCAACGATAGCAAATCCTTCATTCATGGTTTCAATTAATCTCTTTTGTTGATCCACACTATCTAATAAAATATTTTGAGATTCTTCTAATTTTTTTTTGTCAGTTATTTCGGAGGAGGTCATAATTGCAAATTTATTTCCCTTTTTATCAGTAGAGGTTTTTGCTTTTACATGAAACCACTTTACTTCTCCATTTTTATTCATAATTCTAAATTCTCCTTGTTGTTCACCTATTTCGAAAAGATTTGCGATTGTATCAAAAGCCCTTTTTTTATCTTCTTTAATGATAAAATCTAAAGATGATTTTCCAACAAGATCTTCGGATGAATAACCTAAAATCTGGGTATGTGCTCTCTTATTCAGATATAATATTTTTGCTTCATCATTAATAATGGCAATTAAATCGTTAGAATTTTCTAATATCTCTTT
>JAEOUI010000585.1 GCA_016839425.1 Promethearchaeota archaeon | reverse complement strand
TTTCTTTAAATCTTCCTCAATTGAGCTTAAATTCTCCATTTCCTTATTGAGCTTGGGCAATTCTTTGAGATTTTCATCTGAATTTGATAAACTTTTATTTAATTGCTCAGTTTTTTGCTTATAGTTTAATAATTATTTTTCATCTCTTTCGAGATTTAGAATTTTATCCTTTACAACATTAAGTTCATTTTCCAGTTCCTTATATTTCTTGAATTTTGGTTCCAGTTGCTTTAATTTGTCCTTGGATTCTTTGGCTTTATTGAATTCGTCAACCTTTTGTTTATGTAAACTTTGAGCGGTTGAATGATTTAATCTTGTTCTTGCTAAAGTATCTTTCAACTCATTTAATTTTTCATTTTGGGCATAATAATCATCATATTTAGAGGAAAGTTCTAAATATGTTTCATGAGCTTCTCTATTATTATCACAGATTTCATTGGCTTGCTTTGCTTCGTTAAGCTGAACTTTTGAATCGCTTAAATTTCCTAAAACTTGATTTTTTTTGAATTCCAAATCATTTTTACTTTTTTCTGTCTTTTCTAACTTGGTCTTTAACTCTTTTAACACTTCTAACAGAGTTTTTAACTGTTCTTCATGACCTTTGTTGGTTTTTAATTCTTCATCAAATTTTTTGATCTCTTCATCAATCTTTTCTCTTTTTTGGATTAATTCTTCCTTGTTTTCTATACTTCCCTTGATATTGCTTATAGACTCCCGGATTTCTTGCAAGGATGGTTTGATCTTTGATTTTAACTTTCCTAAATTTTCCCAAAAGAGCTCATATGATTCTAATTGTAATATACGGTCAAAATAAGCCTTTCGAATTTTCGGACTTTCCAAAAAGCTATTAATAATCATCCCTTGTGGGATGCCTATGGCGGTGTCGAACAATGTTCCTAAATCAATTTCTCTTTTAAGTCCCAATTGCATTTTAACCCAGCTCTTATATTTTCCGATTGAATCAATATCGTTTAATTTTTTCTCCATTGGACCTTGATACACGGCGATGCTTGTCTTACCTATAGTTCGTACTATTTTAAACATTTCATCATTATTTCCAATAATGTATAGACTAATCGTGCCGTAATCTGGCTTGTCATTCTTAACATCCCTGACAAAGTCTTTATGAGAGTTTGATATTAAAAAATCAAATAAAATAAAGCCGATCATTTCCAATACGGTTGACTTCCCAGCGCCATTATTTCCAAAAAGCACGTTTAAACCTTTTTTGAATGGAATTGATGTTTTCTTATGCGTTTTAATATTTTCAAGTTCAATTTTTTTAAGTATCATGAAATCACCTCACTCCTCTGAGTCCTCCTCATCTAATATATCATCAATACCATCATCATCCATCATGCCATCAATTAGATCATCATCCTCATCACCTAGGATACCATCAAAATCGACGGCTTCTTCGAAATCATTATCAGACCATTCCTCTTCTACGACCTCCTCTGAAGGCTTATCCTTTTCAATTTCGGGCTTTTTCTTAGGTGGTTTCCATTTCTTTTTCTTCTTTTGTGCCTGTACACTTTTAAGAAATTCTTGGAACACGTCTGAATTAAGATCAAACCACTTAGCTAAATCAGCTTTTATTGTTTCAAAATCAGGCTTATCAAGGAGTCCGGATTTTAAATCTAAGATTAATTCTACGAGCTTTTCCTTATAAGGTTCGTATTTTTTCTCCCCTTGGATGGTCAATTTCAAGAGCTTATCCTCCATCTGTTCTATGGACATGAGTTCTCCTTCATTATCAGCACTATAAATACTTCCCTTCGTAAAGGAATAAACATCATTGTTTATTTTCAAACCTAAAATGTCAAAATTTTCGTAAATTTGTTCCTTCAAATGATTTAAATCAATATCTAATGGAGAATATTCAACTTCTCCTTCAATTGTAAAGTTTATTACTGGGACATCAAAATTCTCTATATTTATTTCTTTTCCTGATTTTTCGGGTACTCCATTTTTTCGCAGTTTACTGATTACTAAATTCTCTGCTTCTTCGAAAGATTTTGTTTCACCTATATCCACCTTAAATTTAGTAATAAACTTCCGATTAGGTATAGAAGTATCATCTTCAGAATTTCCATTATGGGAAAGGAGAGATTT
>JAEOUI010000406.1 GCA_016839425.1 Promethearchaeota archaeon | reverse complement strand
GTTTTTGCCATTTTCCATAAATCTTTGTTAGATTTTCAGTAAATATTTCGTAATTTAAATTGCTCTTTGTCATTTTGCATTCTATATTATTTTTATCTTTCATTAGATTTTTTAATTGGAAAAAATAATGAAGAAAATATGTTTTTATTGCCTTTTTTCACATTTCGTCATTCCTTTATTATTTTTTCCTTAAATAATTCACATCATAACTCTTTTATAAATTGATAATGTATTTTTTTGAAGTAAGTGTTTTTTCAAAATCCATTTCAATAAAAAATCGTGGCTAGTTTTCAAATTACGATATTTAAAATAATCCATTAATGCTAAACTAAGGTTAATAAAAGAGTATTAATAATGTAATTATTGTTTTAACTCGTTTATTATCGTTTTGAATTTTAAAATTTTATGTCTATTATATTTTAAAATACATTAGATTCTTTTTAAAATTCGATCTCATAATTTTTTCAATTAAATTCTAGTAAATGTTATATAATAACAAATCACAAAGATATTAATAATGAAGAACTTAAAATTAACGGGATTGAAATATCACACGGGAAAGTATGAACTTTTCAATGATAGATTTGTTTTTTTCCCACCGCAAATCATTGACATCTTAGCCTCTATATACGGTGAAGGTGTTGTTTCCTTGCTGGTTTGGCTCGGTAAAAGGGCAGGTCGAGACTTTATTCAAAACTGGGAAATTAGCATGAAACCTAAAAATTTGAAAGACTTAACTAATCTATTTATTAGCACGCTGTCTCAACTTGGATGGGGGAAATTTGAAGTAAAAGAAGTATCGGAAAAACAGATTGTGATTTCGCATAAGGAAAACATAGCAAAAGAATTGGACAATCCTCAAAAATTCGTCTGTTACTTCATTAAAGGAATGCTTTCGGGATTTGGAGAGTACGCTATCTATTTACCAAATTCTCGAATTGTCGTGACTGAAACTCAATGTGTTATTGACGATCCAAACGCGAAATCGTGCGAATACACGATTGCAAGGAATTAAATCTCCTTTTATCAATAAATTCAAACTATATGTTGAAATGGAACGAATCACGAGTTTTAACAAAGCGATAGATATATATTTTCTTTTAATCATTAAGAAAGTATGATACATTATTGTAGGTTGTAATCATGGTGAAGAAAAAAAAAATAAGGGATGATTTTCAAGCAGCGTTTGAACAAGGAGACGACAAGACCATTAAGGAAATGCTTTCAGCTCATTCGTGGCTTCTTGATGAAATGTCCCATGAAATGGATGAAACGATGTCGCAACAACATCAAGTCCTCGCCAGCATTGGCGTCATGGAGGACGAATTCAATCAGCCCGTTAGATTAGACCAGATTGCAACTTGCTTGAAAGAAGATTTTAATATTACCAAGTCAGAAAGCGATATATTATCAATACTAAACGAGGTTGAATCTTTAAATTTGGTTCGAAAGACTGTTGATGGATGGGCTCTAACTAACGAAGGAGGCACGATTTGCGACGAATATATCAATAAATTTATGAAATCTGTTTAAATCTATCTAAATTATAGCGCCCTATTTACTTGTAGCCTTGAAATTCGATAATTATTATGTTTATAATGAATTTTTAAAGCATTGCTGAATAATATAATTAGCTGGCAAGGAAATTATTTCTAATAAAATTTAATTTAATTTGGATTGTTGAGGTTTATGAATGAAGAAAAAGAAGAATGGGACGAAAGCAAGCCTGATCCAACTAAGGAGGCCTTTTTCTCTGATTTATTGGAAATGGAAGAGGACATCGCTGCAGAAGGGTACGAGGTAGTTGTTCATGCAATTAATTTGATCAATTCTCAATATTATGACGATGCAATTGAGATGTTACGACAAGCAATAGGTATATACTCTCAAATAGATAGAACTTCTGAAATTAGCGCCATTGAGCAAAAAATTTCGGAAATATATCTTTTAAAAGAACAATCCTTTATTGAGCATCAAGTAAAAGCCACGGAATCCGAACCAACTGGTGAAAAAATCGATGTTCCTGCCGAGGAAATGTTAAATGATGAAGAACAGTTAAAAATTTCGAGTCTCTCTGAAGTCGCTCAAAAATTAATTAAAGAAGCTCAAGAACTAGAAGAAATTGAAGAATTTGACGACGCCATAGAAAAATATGATGAAGCGCTTAACATTTATAATGATATCAGCGATAACGACAGAATTAGCGAACTTGAATTACTTATAGGAAATTGCTATTTAAAAAAGGAGGCGTTCCTAAAAAGGAGTGAAACGATACAAACAATTGACGAACCTATTTCAGAACCCGTGATTCAATCAACTGCTGACCTTCAAGTAAAATCCATTTCCGAAGAAGATTCTGACATAGCTAAAAAAAAAGAGAGACATTTGTCCGATCTAGCTTATAAATTAGCAATTAAAGCCTCACAAAAAGCAACGGAGCAGGATTATGAGTCTGCTATTGAGCTTTACGAAGAAGCTTCGATCCTATTCTCGCAATTAAATTGGGAACACGAAATTATAAAAATTGAAAATGCTTTGAACGAGATTAATAGAGCTAGAGCAGGTCCAGTTGAAAAAATTACAGATGAACTTGAGGTTTCATTAGAAGAACATCCTTTTATAGAACCCACTCCTATTAGTGAAGATTTAACCCCCTCTTTTGAAGAAAAAAGAATGCAAGATGCTTTAGAAGCAGAAAGCAAGAGACAAGAAGATCGTCTTTTCGAAGAAAACATCTCAAAAATGGTTGAATCAATTGAAAAAAAAGTAAGAGAATACGAAACTGCTTTGAGAAAAGATGTCAAAACGGCATTAGATACAATTGAGACCCCTTATCAAGAGGGCATTAATGTATATACGGAAATAAAGCAACTGCTCCTTGATAGAGGTTGGGATAATCAAATCGACCCATACACGAATCAAATCAATATTTATCGCCAAAAGTTAGAAAAAGACCAAAAATTGAGGTTAATAGAGGAAAATAAACTTCAGCGCCAAATGGAAATAGAAAAGATTCATGTTATTGATCCTCCAAGAGGAAAGATTGAAGAACAATCTAATATAATAGAACCTACTCCTCCCAAGGAAGAAGAACTGTCTATTGAAATTCGCGTTAATGAATTATTAGATAATATTCAAAAAATGGATAGGGAATACGAATTAGAACTCAAGAAAGGCAATTTTATAGACTGCCCGTATCCTGCAATAATAAATATTTATCAATCGATTCAGAACTTGCTTATTGAAAAAGGCTTGAACCAAGCGGCATCCATATATAACAATCCCATTCGCTTGTACAAGGAAAAAATACAAAAAGATAATAAGTTAAGAGAAATTCAAGCCCAAAAAACCCAAGATGAGGCAAAAAAGGAACAAGAAGAGATTCAAACAATGGAAAATATTGAGGCACACCTCGTCGAATTTGAAAAGAAAATGGATGTTCTCGAGAAGATCAGAAAAGAAGAAGCTGAAGAACAGAGTTTTAATAGTAAAATTGACGAAATGATTCGGGAAATCGATAAAATGGATAGAGAATACACTTTAGCGCTAAAAAAGAAGAATTTCATTAATAGACCTTACGAAAAAATTATTGATATCTATAAAACTATCCAGAAATTATTAAAAGAGAAAGGTCTGGAACAACAAGCCCTTGCTTATCATAGTTCAATAAAACTTTATAAAAAAAAAATCGAACAAGACGATAAATTGCGCCAAATTGAAGCTAGAAAGGCACAGAGGGATAAAGAATTTTCAGAGTCGTATAAAGTTAAAACTCAAGTAAAACAACCAGTTTTAGAAGAACACGCTAAAAATAAGGCGGCTGAGCGTGAAATAGCCAGCAAAGCAATGAAATTAATAGACGAAGCTGAAAATGCTGCTAAATCTTATGAAGCATCTTTGAAAAAGGATATTTTAAGCGTTGAAAGTCCCTTTGATGCTATAATCTCTAACTATAGAGAAGCACGAAGGTTATTTCTTGATATAAATTGGAACGAAGAGGCAAGTAGATTAATTACTACGATAAAGTTTTATAAAGACAAGAAACAAAGAGACGAACGTTTAAGAGAATTAGAACTTAAAAAAATCGAACAATCAAACGCTCAACAAAGGCAACTCGAACGAAGGAGACAAGAATTAGAAAAGCTCGAAATTGAACGTAAAAAAAAAGAAGATATTGAGCATCAAGAAAATATAAGAAAAGAAAAAAAGGAAAAAAGAGATAAAGCATTATTGCTTATGGATCAAGGCAAAAGAGAACTAATTCAAGGTAATTATGAAGCTTCCATTAAACTATATGAAGAGAGCCTGGCTATCTTAAAGGAAATCGAGTGGGACAAGGGAATATCCATGGTAAAAGAATCCATTATTGCCATTAAGGATAAAATCAAGAAAATAGAACGCGAAAGCGAATTAAAAAGGCAAATGCAAGAGCGAAAAGAAAAAGTCAAAAATCAACTTGAAGACCACCTTCAAAAGGTTAAAGAACGGAATATACTTGAAGAAGAGAGCAAAAAAAACCTCCTTATGGAAAAACAAAAGGAAAAAAAGCAAGAAAAAGAAATTTCAAGCGAAGCTTACGCTTTACTTGAACAAGGAACTAGTTTATTGGAAAAGAAGCAATTTAAAGAAGCTACAGACAAATATATAGCTGCACGCGACTTATTTAAGAAAATTGGCTGGCAACTCGAAGTATCAAGAATAAATAGCGATTTATTATTTAAAGTGATGAAAGAACAAAAACAATACGAAAAATTAATGTCTTTAAGGCAAAAATCTTCAAAAGAAAAAGAACAAAGGGATGAGCTTTTAAAACAAGCCCAAAGATCTCCAAAAGATATAATAAAGAAAGTTGAACGATCTGAAATCAATACCAACGAGAATATTGCGGCAGCAAATTTGGCAATAGATGATTTAAAATATAACGAGGCAATATTTATCCTTAAAACGACAATTAAAATTCTAAAAGACCAAGGCAAGCACACGGAAGTCGTTCGCCTTAAGAAATTAACATCCGAATTAATTGATAAGAGCCTGGTTCCAATAATAGCAATTGAGTCCTTGGATATTAAGCAAGATATAGAGGCATTCGAAGAAGTTTTCAAAGCTTTGGATAAATCTAACTTGTCTTTATACCGAAATCAGACAATGAAGGCCGTTTCGCAGTTAATCGAAGCGAAATATGGCCTTGAATCCTTGGAATTACCTAATAGGGAAAAATATTTACAACAAATTAACAGGCTCTTAAAAAAATATAAGATGCGAATGGGAAATAAGACAGAAGGCGTTATTATCAAAACCAAAGATGTTGTTCAGGGAGAAGATGATTCTAATCGTAGAGATTTATTAAAAAAGCGAATAGAGGCAAGAAGAGCCGAAAGAGAAAAAAGGATTAAAGATTTGTTAAAAAGTGATAAAAAAGAATAATATATTTATTTTTTTCAGAAAATTGAGTTTTCTTGTTGAAATTCTTCGCTTTCAAGTTTGATATAAGATTCTTCATTTTTTTTAATTGTTTCATCAATGATGAATTCGGTTTTTATTAAATCACGGATTGCAATCCTAATTGCTTCGCTTCTATTTGGGAATTTACCGTCAATTACTAACATTTCCAATACTTTTAAATAGGATTCGGGAATGTTTACGCTAATAAGTTGCATTTTTTTTTCACTCCAATTTTGGTAGTTATTAAATTCTTTACATTTATATATATTGTCGTGATATTTAAGGATTCAGGCGAAATGGACCCCAAGAAGTCCGACGGAAAGATAAATTAATAACAAAATATAAAAAGATTGCACAATAGAAACGATAAATGAATTTTGACCCTGAATGCTCTCACAATAAGTTCCATACTTGTCCCTTGCGATTGTATAATTTTTTTAAAAATTTTCTATACCGAAAATTATTTATTACATCATATATGTTACACCATATACATATATCAATAAAATTAAAAAAAATCTGACTAAGAATGTCTGATATCAAAACTCAACTAAAAGACCATCTCGAAAAAGGAAAAGATTGGGAAAAGATGGAAACTCCTGTACCAGGTGTTTTTGTTGTTAAAGTGCCCCCTACTAAAACGAGACCCGCTTTACTCTATTTAGAAGTAAATCCCCTAAAAGACGATGGAAAACCGCTCAAACGAAAAGGATTATTTGTTGGAAACAAAGAATTTCTTGTTAAATATTCTGAAGCCTTATCTGACGATAAAGTTTTTCAACTTATAGGTGAAATCGAAGAAGTTAATCCTGAAGTGAAAGGTGCTGGGGCAACTAAGAAACTTCAGATGTGATTTCCTTTTTTTATTATTATTTGAATTTTTTATTTAATTTCTCGAATTAACAAAATCCTTTCAAAATATCAAATTAGAAAATTAACAAAACAAATAAAAAAATAATTAAAATTCAAATATAAAATTATTAATATCGTTTATTAGAACTGAATTTTTATAAATTATTTCAACTCAGGCAAGTTAAAAAATAATTTTGTTTTAATCCAATCACGCTTTTTATGGTAGTAAAACGAACCAAACCCTAAAGTTAAAAAACATTTACGCTATAATATTACTATAAAAAAACACAATAAAATGTGAAACGAAACAATGCCAGATAAGGTATGCGATGCGTGCGGCGGAACAAGTTTTTCCCTCGTACATGACGAGTGGATGAAAAGAACCTTCCGTTTTGTAGAAAACGGGCAATTAACAATGTGCGCGGGTTGTGGTGCTAAATATCTCGTTTGCAAACAATGTCAAGGATTATATACTCGAGTTCACCCAGGTCTTGAAAGCTGGGAGGTTAATTTACAATGTCCTTCGTGCGGTCATAAAGATCCTGATGTTGATTTCTTCATATCGACCTCTTAGTTCATTAATAAAAACTAGGGAAAAAAATGTCGTTTGATGGTAAAAATTGCGTGGAATGTGGCGGTTCAGAGTTCCGATTAGTCAATGATTCAATCTTAAAAAGAAAATTTCCCTTTGTACGTGGTGATAATCTAAAGATGTGCAATAACTGTGGCGCTAAATACATAACATGTGATAAATGTGGAAACCTATTTTCTCGTGTTCATCTTTCTACAGATGTATGGGGCGTGACTGATATGTGCCCATCTTGTAAAGCCGTAAATGAAGAGATAAAAGCGTGGATTGCTAGGGGACATCCTTAAAAAAACGAATAATTGATTTTTCTTCATTTTTCTCTCTTATTATATCGAGCTATTAATTTTTGAATCGAAACCGTTATTAGTTGATAATTCATTTTAAAGTAATTATAACGCGCCTAATGAAACTTTATAAAGTATAAACGAATACAATTTCATCATACACAACAATTATACAATTTGCGGTGGAGTAAAAATGGATCAGAATATTGAAGTGGGTATAGCAACTCCCGACGACATTGAAGCTTTAAAAGATTTAACGAAGCAATTAGTTGAAGATTTAGACCAAGAGTTCGAACCTAAAAGATTTGACTGGGGAATTAGAAGAAGATTATATGATCCTCTCCAAAGACACGGTATTTTAATAGCCAAGGATAAGGATAAAAATAACGAAGTTGTTGGTATGATCGTTGCTGAACTCCGTATTGATCCATACGGAGATTCAGAAGGATATATAAAGCAAGTTTTTCTCAAATCTGAATATCGAGGTATTGGACTTGGGCGTATTCTCCTACATAAAGCACTCGAACACTTGAAAAAAGTGAAAGTCCAGAAAGTTAAAGTTAATTTAAAAGGTAAAGCTACAAAAGCAGCGGAATTGTATAAAAAAACGCATTTTAAAAAAGTCTATGAAGTCTTGGAATTGGATCTCGACGATTTCGATGGTGTTATTGATGATGAAGATAATGGAGAATAAAAATAAAATCAATTTTTCCGATATTAAACTTTATTAGTTATTAAATTCCTTCTACTTTATCCTTAGTTAAATTTCTTTAAATATGATATTTTTTTCTTTAAAAAGGATAAGATCACAAAATTTATGCAATTTTTTGATTCT
>JAEOUI010000405.1 GCA_016839425.1 Promethearchaeota archaeon | reverse complement strand
TATTTACTCGCTGATAATTTGATTAGATTATTTCTTTTGGCTCTAAGAAAAAATGAAAAATTCAAGTGGTTACTCCACAATGGAATAGACTCTTTTGGGTCGACCAGCTTGTTTGTTTTGCAATATTTCTTCTTGAACAATGCCCTCGTTTATTAGAAAATCGAGGACTTCTCGTAACTTTTTACCGCTTATTTTAGATTTTTGGCTTAAATCTCTAGTTTTAATTTCCTTGCTTTGCTCAATTGCTTTCAAGACGCTTTTTATTGGTTCTGGATATTCAATTTCTATGACCTTTATCGCTGTTTTTAAATCAAAGTACTTCTTAACTTGCTGAATTATGGTGGGATTAAAATGTCCATCAAATGCAAAAACATCCTCCTCGTTAAAAACGATAGAATTCAAGAACTTTCCGTCTATGAAGATATTGCCCGAATTTACTATCTCATCATTATATCGTACTACTTGGCATGCTTTTTCTTCAGTTTGCGTTATTCTGATTCTCAAGCGTCTTAAAAGATCTAATAATTGTTCAAGGTAGTTTTCAGTTAGCTCAAAATCAGCTTCTGAAAAAATCATTTTGAGAGAGACACCTCTTGAAAAAGCGTTGTAAAGCACGGGTTCGAGCTTTTTCAATAAAGAAATTGGTAAAGTCGTCATTAATACTTCCTGTTCAGCTCTCTCGATCATAGATTCTAAATTATTAATTCCTAATGCTTGCTCTGAATAATAATAGAAAGTAACTTCCTTTACACATCTACCAAATTTCATTTCTTGAATTTTAATATCATCGTCTAATTTCTTGATGTCTTCTTCAATTTTTTGAAATTTCTCGTTAAATAACTTATTTAAGGCGATTTTAGGATTTTTTCTTATGAATAAACTTGGTTTTGAATTCGAAGAGGTTTCGATAAGGTTTTTTTCTTTAAGAAATAGCAAGGCGTCCTTAACTTGGGAATATGAATATCCTAAATCGTTTTTAATTTGGATAATAGTACTAGATTTATAAGAAAGAAGGTATTGATAAGTGTTTTTTTGAATATCTGAAAATCCTATCTCAAACAAAAAAGAAAGGTTGTATTCATTCATTGTAAGATCAATTTTTTTTTAGCTAGTCTTGATAGAATAATTTGTGACACCATATTAAAGAGTTATGATTTTTCATTATATTATTATCATCACAAATCCTAATACTATTATAATCAAACAAACTAGATGTAAACAAATATAAAGTGATGAAAGAAAATGGCACAATGTAAGGATTGTAAGTTTTATAAACCACTAGACGATGTTAAGGGAGATTGTTTTGGACACGAAGTTCCCGCAATGACCGATGTTGAAAATTGTCCCACTAAAAGTTTTCAACCTCGAGATTAAATGGAGGTTTAAAAATGGCTGCTAAAATCGATTTCAAAAAGACTATGAAAGATTACTTCCAACCAAGTTCGAATGAGTTGTACTCATTGATGTCCCTAAGTTAAACTATTTAATGATAGATGGTCAAGGGTCGCCAGGAGAATGCCAAGAATATCTCGACGCAATGGCGGCTTTATATCCTGTTTCGTATATAATCAAGTTCAAGAGTAAGAAGCAAGGGAAGGATTATGTAGTCCCTCCTTCTGAAGGGCTTTGGTGGGCTGATGATATGAAGGACTTTGTCCAATCGAATAGGGAAAAGTGGAAATGGACCATGATGATCATGCAACCCGATTGGATAACGGAAAAAGATGTTCAAGAAGCAATCGAGATCACCAAGAAAAAAAAACCCAAATTAGTAACATCACTAAAAAAACTTTATTTCAAGTCTTTTAAGGAAGGAAAAGCGGCACAAATCATGCACCTTGGCCCCTATTCCAAAGAACAACCAACGATAGAGAAATTACACTCTTTTATCAAGGATAATGAAGGCACTTTCGATGGTTTCAAGCAAAAACACCACGAAATCTATATTAGCAATCCAAATCGAACAAAACCAGAAACTATGAAAACCGTCATTCGACAAGCTTTCATATAATTCTTCTAACTCTTTCTTTTTTTAAAAACAAATTTAATAAATATAATGTTATTTCTTAATGCATGCCAGAGGATACAAAACAGATTCCTATTCTTATCTTATTCAGTATGGTAATTTGTGAAGTTGCCTTCTTTGGATTCCTTCTATTTTATTTTTCAGGTAACCTTTTTTGGCAAGAGGCATGGGCGTGCTTGATAATATATGGTTTTTTATTAGCTCATTCTCTTTTTTGGTTCAACAAGCACGATCCCGGGGTGCTAAGAAGGCGCTTATCGTTAGGCAATGCTTTAAAAAAGGACTTAATTTTTATTATCTTACTTGGAGGTCTCTTTTTAGCGTTTTTTCTCGTCGTTAGCTTGGATGGAGGACGATATCACTGGATTTTCGTTCCTGTCTGGTGCAAATTAATAGGATACATTGGATTCCTGTCAGGTTTTATAATAAAATTTATTTCGTTAAAAGAAAACACATTTGCTGCAATTATCGTAAAAATTGACGAACAAGCAAAACACAAGGTTATCACCACGGGTCCTTATGCCATCGTGCGCCATCCAATGTACTTTGGGTATTTATTGGCCTTTTTTTCGCTACCAATTGCTTTGGGCTCTTTCTTTGGGCTTATTCCCATCGTGTTTATGGCTGTTTTATTCGTATTACGAATCGTTTTTGAAGAAAAATTTTTATTAAAAAATCTTGAAGGATACAGCGAATACGCTAAAAAAGTGAAAAAAAGACTCGTTCCCTTTATTTGGTAATTATGATGAGAAGAAAGGTTTAAATTCTTCAAGTAAATATTTTTCAGCTTTCGCCCAGTATTTGAATAAACAATAAAAAAATAAAAAGTAAGAGAGGTAGTAAAAATGCCATTAGCTCAAATATATTTATGGAAGGGTATTTCTGACGATATCATAAAAAAAATAATTGCGGGAGTGACCGATGTATTCGTAAATATTGGAATTCCAAAACAAGCGGTCGAAGTTCTCGTTCATGAGGTGCCCAAAGCCCATTGGGGTATAGAAGGCAAGCCCGCCACCGAAGCAAGACCGGACGCAGAACTTCCTAAATAACATTAAGAATTTTTAAAATCCAATCCAAAATCATCTTTTTTTTCAATTGAGATTTGATATTAACAACTTTTTTAATATATCTGGATTTATTATAATGCAATTACATCAACCAAAAGGAAATAGAATAATGCCATTTTCTAGCGAATGGTATGATTTTAAACGAAATTCGTGATATTTTTCTGTGTGGATTTCCTGTTAAAATCGGACTTCACTATATTTTCCAACTCGGGAATCGGGAACGGCACGATGTTTTCGAATGCTCGTTTCAGCAACTCCACATACTTCTTCTTATCGTAATGGTGCTTTTTGGGATCATAAAGGTCGGACAATATTACTTTTCTTTCCGGGAAATCGGGACTTGCGTCGGCGTCTAAAATGATGTAGCGCACATTCTTTCCAGCGGAAGCGACGATGCCAGACCTTTCCAACTGCTTAGCTGCAACTGCTTGATACGAATTTACCTTGTATTGGGAGGGCGAACGTGAGATCTTTTGCTTGATTGTCAGTTGTTCCCTCGTCGCTTGCCCCGTTTCTATCCTATCAATGTATTCGTAGAAAACTCTTTTTACTTTAGAAACTCTTGAAACGAATTCATCCACTGTTTTTGCACCTTTAAATGCGTCAATAAAAGCTAATTGCGCTTCTTTTACAATTTTTGGTGCGTCTCTCCTGCGGATCTCGATCCCTCTAACCTTCACTTCGCCATCTTTCTTGAGGCCCCAATAATGGTTAAGCGTCGGGATGTCTGGCTCGGCGCGGGAGGGAAGGAAGACGATGAAGTCGAAAAAACCGTCCCAACTCATCTGGATGTTGGTGTGCTCCGTGATCTCTTGTGCAATCACCCGAGTTGCTTCTTCGAATTCTTCTGGGGTTCTGCCTCTCTTGTCCTGAAGCCATATCGAGTCCACGATTCCGTGAATGACCTTGCAACCGTGCTTTTGAGCTATCTCCGCGGACCGCATCAGGAACTCGCGAGCGAACGCGCAGACCGTTTGATGGGCCTCGATCTTGCCAAAGCGCGCGTTGCGAAACCCTAAATATCCAAAAGAGACGACAAGAACCCATTTCAAGGCAATGTCAGTAAACTTATATCGAAGGTTGCCGGTTTCGCGAGCAATTTTCTTGTACTCCAACCGTTTTTCGAGCGGGAGGCGTATTGATTTGGATATGATGCCCTCTCTCTTCGAACAGATGTGAAAGCTTAATCCAGGTACCTTGACGCCCGTGCCATCGTCCTTGCAACAGGCGCAATTGATGGTTTCCGAGGATATGTTGAAATTTGCCATGAGAGACGGATACATGGATGAAAAATCCAGCTCGACTACTTGATCAAACACGCCTATTATGGGTTCGAAGATATGACCCCCACGATCGCCCTTGATCAAGTCCATACCCGTTCGAAATCCTTCGGGACTTTTCTTAAAAGGAGGAATTAAATGGTCCAACTTATAGGCATTATAAAACTGAATGGATTGAAGTGCCCCGCCTATGGTAATACGGCATAATCTTTGGAGGGGAACGCGAGACACCCGAGCCACTTCGATAACGCCTGGGATGTTTCCCTCGCTGAAGTGAAGACTTCCATATGTTGTCGTGTCGAGGTGAAAGCGTCCCGTTAGATATACTTGGGTTTTCGATCGTCGCATTATCATTCCGTACGACATGTAGTGGTCGGCTCCTCCTGAAAGGTTGAAAACGCACTGACTTATAGGCGTTTCCGTTCTCGAGAGGTAGATATCGTTAGACACGCCGTTCTCTGAGGCTCGAGCGGCTAAATATGGGAAGAGAAATTCGTCTCCGCCACGGGTAAGCACGATGTCGGGATCGAGTCTCTCAACGATCTTGCTTATTTCTTTCAAATTTTCTGCTTCGTCAGCAAGATCGATTGTGAACTTTTTTTTTCGCCTTCCGTCCGCTCTTGGTATTCCAGTTTCGTCTTGTTCAATAACGCTAATTTCTGCGTATCTTAGAGGATCGTTAAAATAGGGTCTTAGTCCCTTCTTGCGAATCGAAACATCTAACCAGATCGCTTTTAGTGGTGGTAAGTTGTAATACAAGTCCTCGTTATTATCCATTAATTTCAAAGATAACAATCGAATGGGTTCCTTTATACTTGTTTTATTCTTATCGATTGCGACTTTAAAATGGCAAAAAGCCATAGGAAATAAATCGTTCTCGTAAAAGTACATTTGAGAAATCGGAATGTCGGTATTATATAGCGTGAAAAGATCGATCCCTTCTATCTCCTTGATTGTAACCTTGAACAAGGAGGGTTTTTCGACGCGCACACCAAATATCTTTGATTTTGTTTGGTCTTCCAAGTTCACATATTTTTCACAGGTTCGCACGCTCTTTACATTGGAATGGGATTTCAACACTTGCATCAATATGGCAGGGTTCTTGCCAGTTCCCGATTTAGGGACGGCGAAAAACTCGGGACAAAAATCTTGGTGAATCGAGATGATCTTTTTTTCTTTCGTAGTTTTTACCCAGAGTAGCATTCCGTTTTTGTAAGTCGTAGCATCTAGCAACCAACCATAAAAATCTTCTTGAGAATACATGCTATTCTTTCCTTTCAACCAGTCTCTTCAGTTCTTCAAGCTCTCTTTGTAATTGTTTGATTTTTTTTTCTTGTTCGACTGCAATTGACATGAAAAGAACCTCTGAAAGCATGGGTCGGGCGCTCATGCTTCCCGCATCAGAATGAATGCGAGCGTGATTCATTAATTCATGAAAAAGCACTTGATCCTCTGGCCTAAGCGCTCTCTTGAAATCCTTCCAGCTTTCTATCTCGTGCTCGAGAGCGGGTCGAAAAGATGGCACGGTGCGACCTATATTCTTCACCTGTATTGATTTGAAGAAAAAAATATAAGGTACAATAAGAAAAGCGACTCTTCGCGAATTTTTTAATTTATCGTCAAAGCTTTTAAGAAGTAATCATGATAATAATCCATGACAAATTTATGTTCCTTTGGGCTATATTTTAACGAACACGCTCCTTGTGGTGTATATTGCAAGAGGTGTCCTGAAAAAAAGGAATGCGGTTGTAAGGGTTGCCGAGAACAGGGTGGTCAAGTTAAGTCCCTTCCCATTTGCAAGACATATGAATGTGTGACCGGAAAGGGTTATAATTTTTGCCATGAGTGCGAAGAGTTTCCTTGCGAAAAGCTTCAGCCCATTGTGAATTATGAAAACTTTTTACCTCATAACTCAAAGATCTACAATCTCTTGTTGATTAAAAAGTATGGAATCGTTGAATGGAATAGGATTTGTGAAGAAAAAGCAATGTTATATTACAGCGCTAGAAAAATCAAGTATGGAGGCGATGATTTAACTTTAGCTTCAAAAGAAGAAATAGGGCAAAAGAATACAAAATCTTAAGAATTTCACATATATTATTTTAAAAGTGATATATATTTTAATGATTGAAACGTAATAACTTCAATAATTCATATAACGAGTTGAGATATAATATGATATATGCTTGGTGGACTGGTTTGGATGTTTTGACGATAGCGCTGATAATTATCTTTTGGATCGTCATTAACTTGGTCATTACTGCCATCTTTCTCAAAATTGCGTTAGCCATCGTGGGAGCAAAACACACGGCTTTTGGTGAAGTATTTCTCACGGCTTTTGTGGTCACTATTCTCTTTTCCTTCGTATTTATTCATTGGATAATCGCAATTTTAATGCTGATCTTGATTTTTTATTTTATTGGCAAGCGGCACGAGATTGGGTTTTGTATGGCAATAATAGTTGCAATTCTAGCGCTGGTGATTGCGTTCTTGGTAATACTTGCCGTGATCATTACTATAGAAATAATATTTGGAATTACGCTTGGCCTTTGGATTATATTCGGTCCATAATGCTTTTTTAGATTTAATAATTCCCTATTCTCTTTTTTTTTAAATTTCGCCATTTGGTTAAAACTAAACTTAATAATAGCATCATGCCTTTTTGATGTAACGATATTTATATAGAAATTATTATTTAATTTTGATATAGTATACTAGAACGAGTTTTGTCATATGGCTGAAAAAGATATTAAAATCTATAAATTAAGTTATTCAGGGGCATTTGAAGAACAATCTCCAGATGAACCGCTTGATCTATTCACATTATACACGATATTAGCAATATACTCGAGAAAATCGAAAAGAATGTATATCTGGGTAAGTAAAAGCGCTAGTTATACTCTTAAAGCTTACATTCCTCAAATAAGAGAGCTATTTGCCAAAAAATATCCAGATCTTGCGGTTTTGAGAAATATAACGGTCGAATCTGGCGAAGAACCCTTTGATTTTTTCAAAATGTTCAGTTTCGAAAAGCAAGACCTAGTAGGGCGTATTAAAGCCCAAGAAGACGTCCTTGCTCCCATCGTGGACGAAATAAATGAGTTAAAAGACGAAATGGACTCTCTCATCAAGGAAGAAAAATATATGGAGGCGAGCGTTATTTCTGAACGCATTATAGAATTGTCAAGAGAGATTAATGATAAGGCGCTCGAAAAAGACCAAAAAGAACTCATAGAAAACTTGAAAGAAAGAGACCAACTTAAAAGCGTGGTACAAGGAATAACTAACGAAGCTCAAGCTGTAAGGGAAATGTTTGATAAGTTCTTGGAGAATGATAAATACGATGAGGCACATAAATTGGTCAGGGATTTTAAGAAGAAATATGAAAAATATAATGTTGACCTCTCTTCAATTCCAATTATTGAAGAGCTCTTTTTAAAGGACGATAACGCCCAACAAACAGCCAGAGCGTCGGTTGATAAACATGTACAATCACTAGCAAGAATTGAACGAGAATTCTCCGAATTTATTAGCAAGAACGATATGGAAAGTGCTGCGGGATTACTTGAAAAAGCTAAAAAATTTTTAAACCAAGTATCAGAAGAAGGATTAAAAAAGAAATGGGTGTCGTTAGAGGAGAATTTCACCTCTCAAAAAAATCAGTTTGAAACAGAGCAAAAAAAAATTCTAAATAAGATAGATCTCTTAGAATCGGAAATAAAATCAAATTTGGAAGATGATCATTTAAAAGAAGCAATAAAAAATTGCGAGTCATTATTATCAATTTTACCTGGAACGGAAAAGTCAAACCTCGAGAAAAAATACGAGCAAATGTCAAAAACCTTGACAAAACAATTGGATGATAAAAGGCAAGCGTATGATATGGCTTTAAAAAAAATCTTGAAGCTAAAAGAGGAAAAAAACCTCGAGGAAGCGATTAAAGAAACCACTGCTATAATGGAAGTATTAAGTAGTTCTGATTTTGGAGAAGAAAAGAAAAAACTTGAAGAGTTTGAAAATAAATTTACTTCCGAAATCTCTGAACTCGCAAGTTTCAACGAAAAAATTAATTCTCTAGAGCTCGAACTTATGGAAAGTAAGAATAATAATTATTTAACTCAGGCAATACTTGCTTGCGAAAATATAATCGTCTTGTCAAAGAAAAAGGAAAAAGATGCACTCGTTAAGAAATTTACAATTCTTAAAGAGGATATTGAGATAGAACTCAAGGAAACAAAAGAAATTGTAGAGACGCTCGTTGAAGAACTCAATGAACTTCGAAAAATGGGTAAGCTTAATGAAGCGGTTTCCAAAATCAATTCTATGATGGAAGAATTGTATGGTCCTGATTTTAAGGATCAAAAATCTCAACTAGAAGACTTAAAAGATGAGTTGCTCAAAGAAAAAGAGGATCAAGCGCAATTTAGAATAGAATTAAATGTGCTAGAACAAAAATTAACTGAAAGCGAAAATAATCACGATTTTAGCGAATCAATAAAGATTTGCAATAAAATTATTAACATGTCCCGGGATAACAAGCAAGAAGAGATGGCACATAAATTTTCAGGCTTGCTCGAGGATATTAATCAAGAGATAGAGGAAACACGAGAAGTAGCAGAATCTTTCCTTCAAGACGTTTTAGAATTAAAGAAAGAAGGAAAATTTGACGACGCGATGTTAAAAATTGCGTCAATCGAAGAAGAAATTCAAGATGCTTGCTTTAACGAGCTCAAGAATAAGATTGATGGTATAAAAAAAGATATTTTACTCTTGAAACAAAAAAAAGCTAATTTGTTACACGAGATTGAAGATATTGAAAAAACTATTGAATTAGATCGGAACGATCACAAGCTTGATGAAGCAATGAAAAATTGTAAAAAAGCGATTCAAATTGCTCGAGACAACAACGAAAAGAATTTCGAAGAACGATTTTCAAAAATCTTAGCATCGCTTCAAGAGGAATATGAAGACGAAAAAAAACAGGCGGAATCCCAAAAATATGATCAGTTGCTAGATCAAATCGTCCTTTTGAGCAACAAGGGTATAAACTACCTTGACGAAAGCAAGTTTGATGAATCTCTTGACGCTTTTGAAATGATCATAAAACAACTGGAAGAATTTAAGAACGATAACTAGGTGAATTCATTCCTTGCCTTCGAAATCCGATAATCTCGATAAAATAGCAGTCATAGCCGAAATAGAAGAACTCAAGCTTTCTCAAGCAAGTTGCTATAGCGAAGGAAAGATCGAGCGAGCAATGAAGCTTTCGGAAGAAATAATCAATTTAGCTCGTAAAATAAATATGGAGCAGTTTATAAAAGAACAACAAGATTATATCGATGAAATGAGATCAAGCTTATCCAATAAATCAAAACCCATTGATATAACCTTGCTGAGTAATAAATTAAAAGAAAAATTTGAAGATTACCTTGATATTGACGACATTAAAAAAGCTCACGAGTTAGTGTTAGATTTTAAACAAAAGTACGAATCGCACTTTAACCTGTTTCATTATCCATCGGCAAAATATTGTATTATTAAGGATGAGGAAATTTGGAAGGGATACCAAATCGAGCAAGAACATAAAGTAGAAACACTTGATCGCTTAGAAGACCTATTTTACAAGGCGATAAGGCTTCAAGACATTGAAAAAGCAAATGATGTAATAGACCGTGCTTGGGAACACATATACTCTCTCGAAGGTGTTAAAAAGGAAATGTATCAAAGGAAATGGGGTACATTAGAGCATAATCTAATACAGAAATTAAAATACGAGGAATACGAAGTCGTCCGAAAGATTTACGACAAGATCGAAAAAGTCCTCGATAATAGTAAAAAGCTGGAGAAAAATGGGCAATTTGCGGAGGCCAAGAATATGATAAAGCTCGAAATGGCATTACTCAAATCAAAAGAAATGAGCGAACTCCTTCCCAAGCTAGAAGGGCGATTAAAAGAGATAGAACTTCTTGTTGAAGAGCTCCAGAATGCTGGGGAGAGAATCGCTCAATTAGAGACAAGCTTCCAGAGAAATCTTAAGGAAGGAACATTTGACGAGGCAATCTCGAACTGCGAAAGTCTCATTTCGATTTCTCACTCGTTAGGAAACCACGAACTAGAGCAAAAATACCAAGCTTTTTTGAACGATATCAAGAAATCAAAGAAAGAAGAAAGCGAAC
>JAEOUI010000404.1 GCA_016839425.1 Promethearchaeota archaeon | reverse complement strand
TTTAATATTGGAGAATAAGACTTTATGTTAATTGTTGCTTCGGTGAGGTTATCAATCTTATCCGAAAGTATGTTAAGCCTCGATTCTGTTTTTCCGAGCTTTTTTATCATATCCAATCCAAATTTTTGCATGACACTTGTTAAGCTTTCAATCATTTGACTGATAGATTTGGAGTCCTCTGTTTTGTCCGATTTTTTTGTGTTGGGTTCCGACATTATTTCCACCTCAAGTGCCGTTTAATACCAACCTGTTCCTCGCATCAACGAAATACGAGAAAAAGAAATTTTTATATTAATCGTACTTTATTAATTAAATAAAAACAATTTAATAAATAATTTTAGTCAAGTAGATCGGATGTACTTGATCAAATCGTTTTTTTGCAATATGAGATATGATTCAATACATAAACATTCTTACTAAGGACGGTAAGTCGCTTTTATTTAGAAATTATGGAGATAGCGATGTAGATAGAGACTTGTTAGCAGGATTTCTTAGTGCGTTTTCTGGCTTCATGAAAGAGATTTCTCAATCTGATATTAAAAGCACTTCAACGGAAGATAATAAGTACTATTACACGATCATAGAGAACATTATTATAGTCGTATGTGCCGATCTTAACGATGATGATTCCCTGATCAATCCAAAAATCGTAAGCATAAAAACAAAATTCATAGAAAAATATCAAGAGCACCTTAAAGAAGGGCGTTGGAAAGGAGATAGATCCATTTTCTACGGGTTTACTAAAGAATTGGATAACATCATACTAGGCTCGATCAAGGTTTCCATAATTGGGCTTGGTGGCGTGGGAAAAACCACACTTTTACACTTGATTTGTGGGAAACAACTTAATTTAGAATATGTCCCTACGATTACTGCCGATATTACTTCTCTTGAAGGCGAAGATCTCGACTCGGACTTGCACAGGGAAATTGTATTTTGGGACTTTGCTGGGCAGTCAAACTTTCGCTCCCTGTGGGGGAGTCTTTTAGAAGGAACGGATATTGCACTTTTAGTTACGGATTCTACTTTTGAAAATCTAAATTCTTCAAAGCTCATTATTCAAGATATTTTAGAAACGCATTATAAAGACAAATTAGTCATCGGTATTGCGAATAAACAAGATCTTCCAAACAGATTAACACCAGAATTTTGTAAAAAACTACTTTCTACCAAGGAAAGAAGCATAACATTTCATTCAATGGTGGCAATTGAATCATTATATCGGGAAAAAATTCACGCTATCCTTAGAGACGCAATAAAAAACATCCAGAAGTAGCTTGATTCAAATTCGCACTTCTTTTCGATTTGGATAAACCATTTAAAGCATTATAAATATATGTCTCATAACTGCTACTCTCTAAAAGTGATGGGACTGATTAAATTTGAAATGGAAACAATCCCGCTAGAAAAACTCGAAGGCGGCATTAATTCGATAGAATTACCTGATTTAAGTGAACAAGAACGAGAAATTCTCGATCCAATCGTTGCTCCTACTTCAGGGCTTAGAATCCAAATTTACGAGATTAAAGACGAAAATCACTACCTATTGACAAAAAACAAATTTTTCTTGTTTTTACGATTTTTTAGGGCTATTAGTGATAAATATAAAGAATTAAAAAATGGTCAAAATCTTAAAATCCTAATAGTTACAGACGATAGACCAAGCAATGAACCCCTTTTAAAATATTGTTCTGCTTTGTTTTCTCACGAAGGTTTTGATATTTACCATCAAAAAGGAGAGAATAACACTTCCCTGCTATCCACGCCCTACGGAGCGGCATCTGTGGCTTTATTGGAGGATATTGAAGTCATAATCGTAATCACCGCAAGTCATAACGATCTTTCCTGGAACGGCATTAAATTTTACCTTCTATATCCAATGCCCATGTCAGGAGACCTTTTAAAGGATATCTCCAAGAAATCATTGGAATACAAGGACATTTTATTAAATATGGATTATCAACCCATTTTGATAGATGCAGAAAAAAAAAACAATGATTATGTAATTAATTTACTTTCAAGAATTTTAAGCATAAAAAGCATTAAGGGGAAGAATATTGTCATTTGGCCTTACTTAGGAAAGGCAAAAGGTATTGTTAGGTTATTTGAATATTACGGAGCAAATATCGTTCTGGTTGACGAAGAAATCGATCCGCCGAACCCTATAAAGGTGATAAAGGAGGATAAATTGAAAAAAATAATGAACGAATCAAAGTCTAACATTGCCCTCCTTTTAGACGCAGATAGGGACCGAATTGCGCTTTACATCAAACAAGAAAACGACTTTTTTTTCTACATTCCTAATGAAATATACTCGGCAATGCATAACATTTTGGCCACGGAATATGGCAAAAAAATCATAAATGTCAGGACCATTCCAAGCGATCTGAGATCAGACAAAAGATCTTTTATGAATGTACTCAAGGGTGTGGGATACAAACATCTCGGCGCCATTCTTTATTTTTTAACTGGCGTAGATGTTGAAAAATCGAAAATAAATACTGCTATTTTATACTTGCTTGATCGAAACGAAAATCTTATAAAATTTGACAATTCCGATCCCTTGAAGAGATATATTTTAGATTTAATGGAACAAGAGGGTCTTACGAGAGAAGAGTTTGTTGTAGTGCTTTGGGAAGAAAGCGGAGGTCATACAATTACAATTCTTGATGTAAATAAGGATGGAAACACCTCTGAAACGCGGTTCAGTTCACCACTACCGTTAATTGCCGATAAATATCCCGTGCCCGCTCTCGTTTTGATAACAGAGCTCGTTTGTAGAGGTCATAATATCTCAGATTCGATAGACCTATCAATCGTAGGTATCAATAGTACCATTCCCGCATCCGATGCGCAAAAGATCAAGATCATAAAGGATTTTGAAAAAAACGATGGAAAAACGATTGAAATTAATGGTAAAGAGTACGAGATATCTGCCCTTTCCGATAATAATAAAATGATCGATATTTATCAATTAAAAAGCAACGATTCCATCCTATATTTTCGACCCTCTGGTACTGGACCTGAAGTGAGGTTTTATATATTTGCAAATCGAGCAACATATTTAGAAGAAATAGAAGGCGTAAAAGAATTTGTTAGAAATAATTACTCCTGATTTATTTTAAATCTTTTTTATTTCTGGACGATTCCTGGAATTATAATTTCGTTGTTTTCAATACGCATTATACCCATATCTTGGAGCTCTTTCATCGTATTAAGCACTTTCTCTTCGTTCCATCTCAGACCTTCGATGAATTCTTCCTTTTTCAAGGGTTTTTTGTCTATGGCGAAACCAATAAACCTTTTATGCATGAAATTTAATTTTACTTCAGAAAACAGGAGAAATTTATTATTACCAATTTTTGTTATGTCTTGAATCATTTGCAATTCCTTTAATTGTTCCATCATGGCGATTAATAAATCTTCAGGTATATCATCTGTAATTTCAGCAAGTTCCTCTTTAATGTATTCTTTTATTTTATCGTATTGGACAAGTCCACCGTTAATCAAGGAAAAATTCTCGTGATAATTCAAGATTTTTTCGGGTATTAAATCGCTTAAATCTCGTTCTTCATCGTCCAAGTCAAAATCTAAATTGAACTCGTTTTCTGAGGTGCCCTTAATCGCTTGATCTGTCTTGATCGGTTCTTCTGCAATGACTTCGTCTAATGCTTCCATTGCTCCAAATAAATCTTCTTCTTCCTTGATAATTTCGGAGGATTTCTTATCAATTTTAGCTTCATGCTCTTTTTTCTTGATTTTTACTTCTATCTCTTCTTTCTTTTTTGGAGGCGACTTGACCGTTGGTTTTTTCTCAAAACTAATTTGTTCTATTGGTTCTTCTTCTGGTAAAGGTTCTTCAATTAAAGGTTTGCTTTCATTAGCTTGAGCGTCTATTGTGCCTTGGAGTTTTTTCCTGCGTTCTAAATACCTTTGGAACCGTATCTCCTCCTTTTCCTTTTCAATGCGTAGTTGCTGATTAATGATATCTCTCCATTTTTCCCTTTCTTCAAGTTTTCCGAAGCTATCAACCGTGATCTTTTCGTCTTTAATTTTAATTATATTTTTTCCAACTAAGCCATTAAGAATCTTTTCTGCATAAGGTTGTTTCCATTCTGTTAATTCAATGAGTTTTTCATTAGTTAGATGTTCTTCGTCGAATACAAAGGTCAATACAACTTTTTCAGGAGTAGAAAACTCGAAAGAAGATTCAGAAAAAACGATCAAGTGAAAAGTGGGATTGATTTCAATGATATCATTGAGAAGGCTTGTTTCTTTCATGATGCTCAAGATGGGCAAGATGTCTGAGTTTTTTATGTTTTTTATATTTAAAAAAGCGTGATATTTCAAGCGTTCGCTTGGAATAAATGGATATTCTGAAAGATTATTATCAGTAATTATTTTTTTAAATTGTCTAGACATTTTATCATAGAACATGCCAAGCCCCACATCGACTTTCTTGTTAGAAATATCTACAGTAAATTCTTCAAGTGTTTCTAACATTGACATTGCCTCTTGAAGGTCGCTAATGTCTTGCTTCTTTTCCTCTTCCGTGGTGGGCATGGCCGAACGAAGGCCAGCAGAAAACGATACATATTCAATATTTGCTCGTTTTATAACCTCAAACTCTTTTTCCTGTACTTTATGTTGTTTTTCTGCGACTTTAACTTTTTGTTTGACTGTTTTTGCTATGTGCCTTTCGGTCTCTGCTATGATTTCTGAAATCTTCGACATTTTGTCTTTCATCAAATCTTTTTTCTCGTCTTCCACGTATTTATCTAATAGCTCATTTACAGATTGATCCTTGGCTTTTTTGTCCTTTTCTTTTTGTTTTTTCTTCGAAAACTTGCGGAGAAATGATGTGAGCGATAGGCTAAATGATGTGAAAATTAAGGCTCCAAAAACTAGCATGATCTTTGTTGATTAATTATTATCCTTGTTTCTTTATAGATTAATTAATAATATGATTTTATAACTTTTTTCATTTTTTTCTTGCTTGTTAACTTGACACGCTCAAGATTTTAATTTTAAAAAAAGGATTGAGTATTATTACTTTAGTATTTATGGCATTTACATGGCATTTCTTGGATATTTAGATCGAAAAATTCCATAAACTTTAATGAAAAAAATAATTTTTTACATTAACATACAAATGAACGATGGTAACTGAAATGCAAGAAAAAATCATAGCCGATCACATTTTGGAGAAAATGACTCTTGAAAATGTGTTCAAAATACTTAAAGATAATCTTTTTCCAATGCTAACGGACGAAGAAGTTGAGTATAGCACGCAACTTCAGGAATTTTGCATGGATTTAGACCCTAAAATTGACAGGAGTAAGGCTGTTTACGAATTATTTCCCGAGTTAGGCAAGCACGGTTATATGCAAAGAATTAACAAGTGGAACGATTTCACGCCTTATGGAATGAAGAAGGACATTCTTCTTGGTCTTCAACTATCTTGCTTGGATTGTCAACTAGAATTGGGAAGGCTGTCGAGTGGAATTCTGTGTGCTAACCCAACTTTTCACTATTTTCACGAAGGTGGAGAAAGTTCGGAAATAAAAAAAATTCAAGACGATTTGATGTCTGGTAAAAAGGTTGGAAGCATAGGCATTACAGAGCCCGAAAATGGAAGCGATTCTGTAAATATGAAGACCGAATGTCAGAAAGTAGACGATGGTGTTATTTATAATGGTGAAAAAGTATTCACGACAAATGGTGCAAAAGCAGATTATTTTGTCGTATATGGTGTTTACGATACTTCAAATCCTCGTGGTTCAATGGTTCAATCAATGATAAAAAGAGAATGGGGCGTAGAAACAAGACGATTGAAGATCAATTCTGTCCCTCGCATTCACATTGCACACACGATCTTAGATAATGTCAAGGTTCCAAAAGAATATGTGCTTGCGGACGATGGTTTGGGATATAAAAGGCTCTTTGAAGGGCTCGTTCCAGAACGACTTGGCCTCATTGGCTCTGCGTTAGGTGTATCTTGGACTGGACTGATTTACGCTATCATATACACGAATCTCAGGCATCAATTCGGTCAACCTATTTTGAACTTTCAAGGAGTTGGTTTTACATTAGCCGATTTACTTTCTCGATTAACTGCCGCAACCTCGTTGGCTCTTCAAGCTGCTACCATTTACGACGAAAAAGTGTTGTTTGCTGAGAAAAGAAGTCCTGCTGCTGAAAAATGGGTTGCTGGCGTGAGCTCTCAAGCGAAATATCTCTGCTCCAGATTATCACACGATATTTTATATGAAGTCCAGCAGCAGATGGGTGGAATAAGCGTCACGGATAATACTCTTGTCGATGATCTGTGCGACGCAAGTAAAATCGAAGAAGTTGTAGGTGGAGCAAGAAATATCCAGCTATTCATTATCCAAAACGCTTTACGTCGATATAAAAGCATGTTATAACCATTTTTGATTTTTTATTTATAATTTCTTTATTATTTTTTCTCCTGACAATAACCAAAAAGTCTCAATAATTGAAGAATAAATTTCCCTGCAACCCGTTGCCTTTGAACTCATTGAAGCTGTATTTTCAAACGTTTCTCCCCGACATCCTCCTTTACACCAATATTTAACGATACATTTTGGGCATTCGTCATTAATAGAATTTATATTATAAGTTGCTTGTATTTTTTTAAGAATTGGCGAATTTAGCCATATATCTTTAAATGAATCTTTATTTATATTTCCACAATTGAACTTTGGAGAACAATGATTAGGGCAAGGATATATACTACCGTCTGAATCGATTAAAACAGTTTTAAGTCCCGTTCCACAATAACTTAACTTATTAGATTGAATACAAGTCTTCTTCATTATCGTTAAATAATCTCTTGTTAACATTTTTTGTGCATACTCATACTTATCAAAAAGCTTTTGAATTGCCACTATTAATTCCGATCTATGAATGGGAAGTAAATTGCATTTGGCAGAGCCCATTTTTTTAAGATTTATAAAACGTACTTCATTAACTCCAAGTCTCTTACCCATGAGAAAAAATTGTTCTACATCTCCAATATTTGTAGAATGAACGACCATAGATAATATATTATGAACCCGATGCTTAATTAATAATTTTACACCATTAATTGCTTTTATAAATGATCCTTTTCCCCTTATCTCGTCATTAATTTCTGCTTTTGATCCTTCTAGAGATACTTGTACCGTTAAATTGTAACTCCTTGCTTTTTTGGCAAAATCAAGATCAATAAGATGTCCATTTGTGGAAACTATTACATCTAATCCTAAATTTTGCCCAAGTTCTGCGATTTTCAAGGCTTTTTCTTTTTTCAGCAAGGGTTCTCCACCTAAGATTGCAATATTTGAATCTCGTTTCAATAAATTATATTTTTTAGCTTCGTATATAAAATTAGAAAAGCTTTCGAAACTAAAACCGGCCTTATCTTCGTAATTTTGAATGTAACAATGCTTACACCTAAGATTACATTTTTTGGTAATATTAATAGTTATATTTTCAAGAATAGGTTGATTATCTTCATAAATTCTATTATTTTCTTTTTTTTTATGATTTTTAATTAATCCTGCTTTACTCAAGTTCTCTAAGAATCTTATCAGCTCCCGTTTCTTTTCTTGAAAAAATATAGGATTATACGATATTTTTCGTGTAATTTCGTCGAGATCGTGATGTCCATTGAGTAAATTTATAACATGATAGCTCTCGTTATCAACAACCATCCAAAATGGCAAATCTCTCCAAATTAATAAAAACTTTTTATTTCTCTCCTCACAGTAATCTGGTTGTAGAACTGAATAACATTCAAATACTTTCATTCAATTAATCCTTCTGATTTCGATTGCTAATATAATCGTAAATGAAATATAAAGATAGAAAAATTGCTAAAATCATTAAAAATATTCCAATTACGGCAAAAATATTACTTAAACCAAAAACATTCGGAGTAGCATTTGCTGCTGAAATGTAGCCTACATGTAAGAATTTGGAAGGATCATTCAAACTTTGTGTTATTATCTCCATTTTTTTTATTCACCTAATTATACTTTATTTAGTTATTTTAGAGATAAATTGCTGGATATTTAAAACAAAACGACAATATCAGTGGTAATTACAACAATAAAAAGGGATTAAAAGACATTAAAATTGTCTAATAAATTTCTCGAAATTTTTTTTTTATAAAATGCAGTACTTAGATAAAATAATCTCATATTAAAGATGATTAAAGAAATCTTGATCTACTATTTGTTTCTGTGAGTTATTTTTTTTTAAACCAAATAATATTTCCTTGTTTTTTTTTACAAACTTCCACGAAAATCCCTTCAAACCACATTCTTTTAAAGGTCCCGAAATTCCCTTCGGATTGCCAGTTTTGGTGTATGTGATTTCAGTGTCCTTAATTGCTTTTAGCACATTAAATGGCGTTCCAAATGTATCGACAAGCAGTTTTGCCTTTTTAGAACCAATATCTACAAGCCCCTCAATAATAAAATACCTTCTTTCCTTCTCGTTCATTCCTTTTGGTGCAACCCGACTCATCAAGGGCATGTCGTCTCTTACTTGTTCTCTAATTGCGATCCTTTCAATCACGATTGCCGTGTCTTGTAAATTTCTCGTGGGAATTACGGATATGCCAAGCTTGTAAGACACGAATGAAAGAGCACCATAAATAGAATTTAGACTCATTCCAGTGTTTTCGAAAACATCGTCATTCCAACCTTCCCAGATCAAAATGGCACCATCGGGATAGGCTTCTTTTAATCTTAATAATTGGTCAAACAAGCGATTGTCCTTGATAGAGGCAACAAAATCAAATCCTTCCTTGCGTTCAATTGCAACATGGTCTGAAATAATTATATCTGATACATCTAGTCTTTCAATTTCGTACTCTAAATCGCTCCCATTTTTTTGACGGGCGTCGAGCTCTTCCATTAGTTTTCTTTCTCTCACATCCACGATAACTTTCAAAATCCCTATCACCATTTGGAATAACTGATCTGAAGCTTTTAAATTCTTACACATATATAATTTTTTTATTTATAATAAAAAAATATCATAACAAGAAAATCCTATATGAGAAATTATTTTTCTTTTCTGACTTTAAAATCTGAAAATAATTCGAAATAGGAAGATAATTTCTTCCCAATAAAAAATTAAAATAAATATAATAGCGGTTT
>JAEOUI010000403.1 GCA_016839425.1 Promethearchaeota archaeon | reverse complement strand
TCCTTGTTATGGATGGTCAAGCGTATGATCTAATTGAGAAATTAAATTATCCATTGATAAAATTTTCGATATAAATCGAAATATAAAAAATAATCTTTTTATCAATAAAAAAAATATTCTAAAAAATAAATTGAATGCAGTAATATTTGAAATTTGCTAATTGGGACCATATTTTATATTACATAAAAGTGAACCTTTTATGAGGTAATTTCATAAATATCATAGGTGATCAAAAATGACGCACGCTTGTTCTAGTTCTGCCTGTGAACATCCTTTAGGAGATATTGAAGAGGAAGAAGATTCTTTTTTTGAAGAAAAATTCTGGTATTTTATAATTCCTTCAGTAATTTTAATTGGAATCGCAATTTTTATAGAGTTTACTTACGGAGAAGTAATATTCTCACAGATCTTTGCTTTAACATCCATTATATTTTCGAGTCCTGGTGTTTTAAGGGAGGCTATAGAAGATATTAGAAGAAAGAGAATCACGGCTAATATCCTCATGGTGATCGCAGCGGTCGCTTCTTTTTTCATATTACATGGTCAAGAAGGTGCAACGGCAATATTGTTATACTCTATTGCCGAAAAATTAGAAGATATCACAGCAGACAAGTCCCGAAACGCCATCAAGGATTTATTAGAGCTTGCGCCAGATGAGGCCTTATTAAAAACCGAACAAGGATACCAGACAGTCTTATCGAAGGATGTTAGGGTAGGAAATATTGTAGGTATTAAACCTGGAATGAAAGTACCTTTAGATGGTAAAATTATAAATGGAAGCTCGTACTTCAATGAAAGCGCCATAACTGGCGAGTCAATCCCAGTTTATAAAAAAGAAGGCGATGAAATATTTGCCGCCAGCCTAAATTCAGATAGTTTTGTCGATATGACCGTTTTAAAAGAAAGTTCGAATACTTTAGTTGCACAGATCGTAGATAGCGTGAAAACGGCCCAATTAAACAGGAGTAAACAAGAAAAATTCATTGAAAAATTTGCTAAGTATTATACTCCAGTCATTTTAGCATTATCCTTGACTGTAATGATTGTACCACAATTTTTCTTTCATGACTTTTATAATTGGTTTTATCGAGGGCTCGTTCTTCTCGTTGTATCCTGCCCATGTGCTTTAACCCTATCAACGCCTTTGGCAAATATTGCATCCCTGACTAAACTCGCAAGAGAAGGAATTTTAGTCAAGGGAAATCGCTTTATAGAGAAAGTAAAAGAAATCGAAGTTTTTGCTTTTGATAAAACGGGAACATTAACGGAAGGGAAGCTCAAAATATTTGATGTCATTCCATATAATGGTCTTGAAAAGAGTGAACTCTTAAAAATTGCTGGAAGCCTGGAATCACTTTCTGAGCATCCAATTGGAAAAGCCATTACAAACCAAACTAAGACATTAGACCTATCTTTTTATCCCGTGAATAATTTTGAAATTGTTAAAGGCAAGGGAATAATGGGTGAAATAGATGGCAAAACATACCAAATTGGCAGTCAAGCATATTTTGAAGAATTAAAGATTGATATTCCTAAAAAAGCACTAGAAGATGTAGAGCAGTTGGGTACAATTCCAGTACTACTTGCGAACGGTACTCAATTTTTAGGTTTTATTACGATTCGGGATGTGCTTCGAGTGACCGCACCAATTATCATCGAAGGACTAAAAAAGCGCGGATTTAAGACAGTTCTAATTTCAGGCGATAATCAACTTGTATGTAATACTATAGGGTCCTGTTTGGATATAGACGAATCCTTAGGCGAGCGTCTCCCAAATCAAAAACTCGATGAAATTAAAGAGTTAAAAAAGAAGTATAACGGTGTTGCGATGGTCGGAGATGGGATCAATGACGCTCCCGCATTGGCTTTATCCGACTTGGGGATCGCTATTGGTGCTTCGGCAACAGATATTACTGTTGAGACCGCCGATGTAATTTTAATAAACGATGATCTCAAAAAAATTCTTACATTTCTTGATATTGCCAAGAAAACGAATAAAAAAATTAAACAAAATATATGGACTTCAATATCAATTAAACTTACTTTTGCATTTTTAACCGTTATTGGGCTTATGACGCTTTGGTTAGCTGTAGGTATTGGTGATATGGGGGTTTCACTGCTCGTTTTAGCAAATGGCATGACGATCTTCCGTTATAAATTCTTATACAAGCAAATACCCATTGAAGAAATCGAATCTCAAGCGACATCGCTGATTTGCTCTCATTGCAAGACAAAAGATATCATCCCCCAACATCACGGGCGAGATATGGTATTAAAAGATGACAAATTAGTTTGCTGGAAGAATATCTTAAAAAGCAAAGAACTAGAAACATGCGACGAGGAGATATTATTAAATTGTCCTTATTGTAAGAATCAATTAGAACTAAAATAAGTATAATACTTATTTTTAAGAGATTTTTCTAAAAATTAATAAAATTCTTATTTTTTCTTTTTACTTTAAAAGAGAAATATTTTATATTTAATATCGACTCTGCAAATATTATGACTGAAATGCAACTACCTATCGTTATCACAAAAGATGGCTGTTCCCATTGTCACGAACTAAAGGATTGGCTTAAAGAAAACAATATTAGTTATGTTGAAAAAAACATCGAAGATAAGGAGCTTGTTGACCAGTTGGTCCACGATCCAAATTTCTTGAAAATATTTTGTGACAAAGACCAATGCGTTGTGAATACGCCCATTGTTATTCACAAGGGAAAATATTGGTTCAAGGAGTTATGGGGCGTCTCGGGTTTGAGAGAAAAACAAGCAAAAAAAATATTTGAATTAAAATAACTTTTTCATTTCTTTTTTTATAATAATTTAAAATTGATTTTGTATCAATCTCATATAAATTCTGCCATTCTTTTAACAACTTTTCTGATAGCTCTTAGTCCTTCTTCATCCTGTTCTATGCCTTTTCGTCCTTGATCTCTCGTCCATAAACTAGCACCTATATTAGCTCCAAACGCGCCTCCAGAGACGGATATCATGTGATTTTGTTGATAAAAATCAAGGATCGTTCTGATCGCTATTTCTTGACCTCCGCTCCGGTCTCCCCCAACAGCAAGAGCCATTCCAACTTTCCCTTTAAATACACTAGGATTTAGTGCGATTATGGCCCGGCAACGATCCATAACAGTTTTAAGTTGACCTGATAGATTTCCTTGAAATACAGGAGTTCCAAAAAGAAGAAATTTAGCTCTTTCTAATAAGGGATAAAATTCATCCAAATTATCCACATGCATGCAACCTTTCTTCTCACGAATACAATAATCACAATGAATACAAAACTTTATTGTTTTGCCCCTAACGGTCCAAAATTCTGTATTGAACCCAAATTTCTCTTTCGCGTAGTTTAACGTATATTTAACGGCGTATTCGGTACCTTGGTTTCTTGGACTACCACATATACCCAGTAAAAATTTTTCGTTTTGTTCCATGCAAATTAATTATTTTTGCTAATTTATTTAACTACTGGTTAACATGTGTAAAATTTGATAATAAACTCTTTTTCAGTTTTTTATAGTGGGAATTGTTTAAAAAGAGTATTTGCCGATACTAATCATAAAAAATTTTAAAGTATTGATTATTATGAGATATGATATAATTATCGTTGGTGCTGGTATTGGAGGTTTAATTACAGGAAATCTGTTACAAAAACAAGGACATAGAGTCTTAATCCTTGAAAAAAACGATTATCCTGGCGGATATTGTACAAATATTAAATTTGGGGATTATATTTTTGATGCAAACATCCACTGGATTTGTGGTTGTGAAAAAGGGGGCTTATTATATGAAGTTTTAAAAAAATTTGAAGCGGAAAATTGTTGTGAGTTTTTAAAATTACCATTTCTCTATCGTTGGATTGATCAGGATAATAATATTGATTTTCGCGCTTCCACATCGTTGCCTGAGTATTTAGGTAGTTTAATGAAAATTTTTCCTCAAGATGAAGCAAAAATTAAGGAATTTTTCAAACTTAATGGCAATCTCCTCGATCCTATTATTATTAAGCGATTATCTGAAAAGCGAGTACCCCAAATTTTTAATTCTCTTTCTTCGAACCAACAATTGGAAAATATATTAATGGCACCTATGGGATTTTTTCAATGGCCTCCAGAGAACTTAAACGCGCTTTTTTATATGTTGTTTTCAATGGCACATTTTTCGCAAGGTGCTTATTACATTAAGGGAGGTGCTGGAACATTTTCTTCTGCTTTAGTAGATATTTTCATAAAAAATGGTGGAAGTATTGAATATAGTTTGGAGGTTTCGAAGATAAAATTCCAAAAAGATTTAATTGACGGTGTTATCGCATTAGATAGTGAAGGCAAAGAGAGGGAGATTTTGTCGAAAGCTGTAGTCCTCGACATTAATCCAATTTCTTTATTATCAAAATCCTTGAAAGGGGTCAATATTTTAAATAATTATATTTCGACTATAGAAAATCGTATACCATCTTGGTCTGCTATAAATTTATATCTTGGATTAAATCTTGATCTTAAGGAGAGCGGGATAACTGACTATATGATATGGACTCCACTTAATAGAAATAATTCCATAAAAGACTTGGAAATGAATTTTGAGAAAGGAAATTACTCAAAATTACCCCTTGGTTCGATTACCATCTATAGCAATGTCGATCCTACTTGTTGTCCTAAAGGCAAAAGTGTAGTTTCAGTCTTGTGTCCAGCTAAAATAGAACCTTTTAGAAAAATAAGTAAAAATAAAGAAGATTATATCAAGCTTAAACAGAAAATATCCGAGGATCTCTTAAATATTGTTTCAGATATTTTTGATATTTCTGATTTGAGAAATTATGTGGAAGTTATGGAACTTGCAACACCACTATCTTTCGCAAAATATTCAAACGATGTAAATGGTGCCATAATGGGTTGGCAAATGACAACTGAACAATTCGTTTATAATAATGTTGCACAAAAAACTCCAATAAAAAATCTTTTTTTAACAGGACAGTGGGCAAGCAAATCAGGAGGAACTCCAGCGGTTTTTCAAACTGCAGAAATAACAAGTACTTTAGTAGAGCAATATATAAAGAGTGATAAAGTATGATAAATCGTATTGATTATTTTTTTTTTATTTAAATAGGAGAAGCATTTAAAACTTTTAAAAAAAGAAGGATAATTCTAAAATTTTTAAACTTGTTGAACAATTCAAGGTATTAAATGGTTGTTTTAGATTCATTCCAATTGTAATAATTTTTTTATTATTTTTTACCTCCATTTTATTATATTTATTATAACGATTATTATTCAATATTAAAACGACTTCTTTTGATTAAAACAGAATATTTCTTTAATTTCTTTTAACCTATCACCTCTTTTTATTAGTTTATCAAATAACCGATTTGTAATTATTGTTTTATTTTGAATCTTTTAACGATTTTTATTATTCAGGAATATATATTTCAATTTTGTTACTTATATTATAGGGATTTGGATATATAAATGTTCTGATATATATACTGGGTATATCATATAACTGATTTTTTTCTTAACTAAAATATTTGAATAATATTTCTATACTTACAAAATTAACCCAAATTTAAAAAAGATCAATTATTTTATAACATCTAAAGATCCCGAATATCTCTCACTAATTTTGAGGCTTCGTTTATTTTTACCTTGATAAGGTCGTCCAATTCGGTATTTTCGTTGGGTTCTTCTTGCTTGCTTTCTAATGTGTAATCGATGTTAAAAAGATCGTATGTCATCGAAATCACATGAAGGATGTTTCCTAAATCATGAGAATACTTGTCTTTTAAGGAATTTTTTTCTTCTAATGTGTCTTTAAATTTTTTCTCTAATAAAGCGATGAAACCAGAAGAGAGCATTAAAGTGGAAAAAAAAGCGTTAAAGAGATAACTTAGAAAGGAAGTGCCTTCAATACCATAACTAAATAATATATTCATTAACACGCTTAATAAAGCCGAATTGGTGCTCAAAAGAAAGAAAAGCTTGGTAACAGATCGAGTATTCAAATATATTCTTAACAACATAAAGATGCTTATTGAAACAAAAATAGCCATAAAAAATTGTATTCCTATTATTAACGGAGGAATTACAGTTACACCAAGCATTGAATTTTTAACTATTGTTTCAATGCGATTAGAATTTACGAAAAGCTTAATGTACTCTTTAGTAACTACACTAAATAAGAAAATTACGGTCACTGCAAAAAAAACTTGTGATAGATAATAAAAAAATGGAATAAAAAATCGAATAAACAAGAAAAAATTAGCCAAAGCGAAGGAAATATAAACTAAAAGCCATGGTTTCAAGGCTTTCTGGGTTTTAGTGGCCAATCCCAATGCGGAACAAGCGAATATAGCAATAATTGAATTATATAAAACAACAATAAACAATTCAAGTGGGTCCATATCATATTACCTCGTAAGTTATGAAATTCCCCTAATTTAGATTAAAAATTATCCGACGAAATTTTACTTTCAAGTATATAATTCTTTCAAAAAATATATAACAATTTCTATTATTAATACTATTTTATTTATTTTAGTTTTGAAATGGTTAATTATCAAAGATAATCTAAAAAATCTTTAAAATTATCCCTAAAAAATATTAGTTTTAAATCATTTAACTTCTTTAAATGAACGATGGTACTCAACCTTCTCTTGCACGAATAAAAATAAGATTTCCGAAAGACATTTGGATCGCAACAATTTATGAACAATTCCCCGATATCAAGATGGAAATACTGTATTTTCTTCCTTACGATTTAGAAAAATCCATTGGAAATTCGATCGTTGAAATTTTATACCATAATATCGAAGCAATTATTAATATTATTAAAAATCATCCTTCCGTTTTTGAATTCAATTTATTAGAAAGGGAAGATACAAGAGTAAAATTTAATATAAAAACGAAGGATCCCTATTTATTATACGCTGTCATCAAGTGCGGCGTGCTAGTTAACTTTCCTGTAAATGTAAGAGAAGGTTATGCCTATTGGAGACTCATCGCCTCAAGGGAACGGATCGACACACTTCTTTCGTTATTCGAACAAAAAGGTTTGAATTTTGAACTACTTAGGTTAGGTAAGGCACCTTATAACTTAAATGAAGATTTAAATAAACTCTCCCTTGACGAAGAAACTGTCTTGGATAGAGCGATAGAAACTGGATTTTTCGAGATACCACGAAAAATATCGCTTGAAGAGCTCGCAAACGATTTAGGAAAATCAAAATCTGCTCTCTCAGTCATGATGAGAAAGATCATCAAGAAAAAAATAGTATTGAAATAAATAAAAAAAATAAAATCAATCTAAGATTATCTTAAATTCTTCAAATTATTCCAAATGCTCTTGTTTGGAATAAAAAACATCTAAATCTTTATTAATCAAGCAATTTACCGTCTCTAGAAATGATCTTTTCTTCAATAATAATATTCCTGTCTATTTTCGCAATGATCGGTTCCAAGAATATCTTTAATTTTTGACAGCATGGAACTTCCATCAGGATCTCTTCTACCCGCTCGATCGGGTTTTTTACTAGTATATCTTCTAATTTATTCAACTCTAATTCTCCTAGTCCTAACATGGGACATAAAGTTACGAGCGGTTTACCTTTCATGATTTTTCGGTGAAAATCACCGAATGCCACGGGAGAACAATCGGATACAATAAGTAGTTCTTTATTATTGAAATATAGGGCGTTTGAGTTAACTAAAGTTAATTTAGTTGGCCATTGACGCAAGGCAGATTGTATCTGATCAGAATATTCGGTTTCCTCGTAAGATTTTTCGTAGATGATTGGTGCTGAAGAAGGACAACTGCATATATGTTCGTGATTGATAGATGCGTTCTTAGCAACATTCTGATTTTTAGATAAGTTTTCTAAGTGTTCCTCCACTGCTTCCTCATCAAACTCTAGTGTTTCTCTTTCAATAATTTCTAACGCGCCTTCGGGACATTCGCCAATACAAGCACCCAAACCGT
>JAEOUI010000402.1 GCA_016839425.1 Promethearchaeota archaeon | reverse complement strand
TTTTGATATAATCCTCATTATTGCAGCAACGAGCGCTGTGGTTGCTGTGGCTGGCACGACTCTTTTTTTCTTTTCGAGAAGGGGGAAAAAGCAAAAAAGATCAGGAAAATCGCGATCTTCAAGAACCAAGGATCGCGAACGGCTCGTTGATACTCTCGTTAAGGAGGACGGATTAAAAGCAGCGTCCAGATTGGGAAATCTTAATCTAACGGCATTATCAGCAGATTTCGTCGATAAAGTCAAATCTTTAGGCTGGGAAAAGGGAGAGATGGAGCTTTTCTTGGAAGAAATGCGCTCGTACTCACCTGAAAGGAGACAATCCATTCTTGACGAAATGCTCGCCTTTTCGGGAGGATCCGATACATCTGGTGGTTTAAAAACTAATTCGGGGAGGAGTGATTAAAACGGTCGTCCAATTATCCTCGAACGAAAAAATCGTGCTCGAAGTCGTTCAGGAATATTTAAACAAGAATCGACACTTGAACATCGGCAAACTCGTCCCCTTCATTACCTCTCGATTCAAGTTGGCTTCCGTAAACATCAATCAAGACGGCATTAAGGTAAATCTAAAATCTCTCCTGCAAAAGAACTTGATAGTTGAGGGATCAAAATTAACTCATTATGAGATCTTGGAAAATCCCAAGAGAAAGCTCATTTACGATTATATTGTCGAACACCCCGGAGCCTACTTGAACAAGATCGTAGAGGATCTCGGCATTACCAATCACGTGGCCATCTGGCACCTTCGCACGCTCATGGAATTCAAGTTCGTAAAGCGTGAGACGATCGACAACCACGAGGTTTATTTTGACGCTCAAGTCGATTTCGAAATCGCAAAAGCCAAGTTTTTAACCCTGAAGAAAAAAAGCAAGGAAATCATAGACTTTTTATACAAAAACGACCTCGGATCCACGAAAACTCAAATGGCCAAGGAACTCGGTATGCATTCTAACACGATTAACAAATACATTAGCGCGCTCGAGGAAATCGGGTTGGTAGTTAAAAAAGAGTTAGGTAGCAAGACCTTATATTTCGTCGAAGAATTCGAGCTCGAACGATTGGAAGACGCCATCCTTACTTGACAATATCGCAGAAAATATCAATGACTATCGATCACCTGTAGTTGCGCATTTTGTTAGATATTCAGGAACAGAACACCAGAATAACACTGTAGCTTTCAACTTGCTTTTTAACATCAAAGGAACAATATATAACGCTGATGCAACTGATCTAGCCGATTACAATATAGTGAGATAAATTAAAAAATAATTCAATTTTTATTTTTGATAGTTTATTTCTTTTCTGAATTTTTTGGAATTCATTGACTTTTTTTTAGAATCTTGCCTAATAGCTCTCCCAAGTCAACACGCACCATTATATATACCAAGATGACTATCAAGTACATGCTTGCAAGGCTGAGTATCCAATTTTCGCCCCCTAACAAGGAGCAGAGGTTAAACAAGTTATAAGCAAACACGAGCATCATGGTAAGTTTTCCCAACCAAACAAATAATATAGTTTTTTTCATATCGTACTTTAACAAGCCTAAAGGTATCGTGAGAAAATCGTCGTTAAGGGGCGTGGCCCCAAATATATAAATAAGAATGGGAGCCAGGCTCGGATGTTCCACGATATATCGCTGAAATCCTTTCAAGTTTTCCTTTCGCTCGTCCGAAATGATCTCTGCCGCACCCCTTCCTATGAGATACCCCACTAATTCCCCGATGAGACATCCAAGAGAGGCTACGAGCCCAAACAAGAGAGGATGAAACGGGCTTACTGCGAAATACGCAAATCCAAGACACACGGCCCACGAATAAGGGGTTGGCACGGGCAATAGATTTCCCACCAAGCATACGACGAATACGGTACCGAGTTTAACCGCAATATCTTCAGACTTAAACTCTTCCACATCCCACAGGTTAGTGATAAGAGCCCTATGTTCTTCAAACATCATAAAATCAATTGTAATGATCGTTAAAATCAGTAGTACCAGGATTAAAATATAATCAATTCTTTTGAGTTTCATTTCTAAACAAGTTAATTATTCGTGTACTCTTGCGCTTATTAAAACTAAAACTAATAATAAGTTTTCGAATATGGTCTATATATTTATAAACGACTAAATTAGAGCTTTTAAAGTTCTCTTAAAAATCAACTAAAAGCACCCATTAAAGCCGCAATACCCACTCCGCTAAATACGAAGATCAAGATGACAATGATGACAAAAGCGTTTTGTGCTAATTTAGATAACTTGTATTTTCGTTTTTTCTTTACCAATCTTCCTGGTTCTTGCGGTGTTTTTCTTCTCACATGGCTCATTTTTTCTATGTACCTTTAACATTCTATTTTGATTCTTCCATGGGAGCTTTTTGTAGGAATTCAGTTAATACCACATTATTGAACGAAAAAAGCATTCTTGGAATGTAGTTTTCGGCAAGATAAGTACCATCAGGCACTTCCTCCTTCAATGGAAAGAGCTGTTTTTCTTTAATCACGGATCCCAAGTAATTTCGTTCGAATTCCTTGTATCCATAAAGCGTGTTTTTCACGAGCACCATTTTCCTTTCAAATCCCTCTGGAATTTCGGTTTTCTCTAGTAGTAGTAATATCTTTTCCCGAGATAACGATTTTATAAGTTCGATGTCTTCGCTCGTACCTGCGTAGGTAGGTCCTGTTTGCTCCTCTTCTTCCTCCGTTTCGTCTTCCAAACCAATCATTATCTTAAAGGGCTTGGACTCCCCTCCATCGTCAACGGCAGTTATCTTGAACGCGATGCCGTATTTATCCCTAATAGTAGGGGCTAATTTTGCTGCTATAAATTTCATTCTAGTAGTCGTATTACTTCCGTGCCATATCCAGACGCGGTAATGTTCGGGATCGACAAAGAGTATGATAAATTCAGGATCTAACAACTCGTGCAAGGGCAGATCCTCGTCTAATTCAAGTTCCTCGAAATCTCCCAGATGGTCGTTGAATTGGAAAACGAGTATTTTAGGTTTTTCAATTTCTGGAATTTGTCCCTTAAGAGTGCGATTCTCACTATTCTTCGATGGAGTCATTATCTAAAAAGGATATTGATGTATTCATGATTTACTATTTGATAATTAAAGAAGTCATGTCATATAAAACTTACAATTTAAATAAAATAATCTTAATCAAATGTATTGCGATAGTCGATTATACAGAGACCATTGATGAATTATTTTCAAATTATTATTTATTTTTATCAATCAAAAAATTTTCTAAGTCCAAGAAGAAAATCATGCGGGAAAGGGGATTTGAACCCCCGAACTCCTACGAGACTGGATTCTGAGTCCAGCGCCTTTGACCAAACTTGGCGATTCCCGCTTGTTATTCGTTCGATATTTGGAAAAAGCTTAGAAAAAAAAGGACTGATTAAAATATATCATTAAAAGTTGCTAAAAAAAGTTTCTGATAAGATCATTTCAAGCATCCCAAATAAGAGATAACTTAGATTTATACCATATTATAAGATCAGATATTTTCTATTTTATTCAGGACTTCAGATTTCGCATCATTTGTTTCCTTTTTTCCATTCGAAACTCTTGAACCTTTGACCGGATAATGCTTTGCTTCTTGACAAATCCCAGATCCGAATTCTCAAGGGATTCTTCGAGTTTTGTCCGATATTCTTCGATTTCAAGATCAAGGTCGAACAAGGCTCGAAAATCAGGTCCCTCGCTCTCTTGAACTTCCAATGACTCTTGTGAAGATCGAGAAGGGGTTCGGGCAAGTGAAACGATTTTTTTTGGTTGGAATAAATTGTCTGAAAAATTAACCAAGAAATTTTTTAAGTATTTCGTGAGGTCGTTTTTCCACGCAGAGCCATCGAGAACTTTAATTTTATTGATCGCTCGAAATTTTTTCATGGTCGCGCTTACCATTTGTTTTAGTTCTTCTATGGTAAATTTTCGTTTATATGCGTCAGTTAATCCCGAATGCAA
>JAEOUI010000401.1 GCA_016839425.1 Promethearchaeota archaeon | reverse complement strand
TTGATTGCATTATTGAAAATAGTTCGATACAAAATTGCTTTCATGGTATCCATATATATAGGGGGAGTTCTAACGATGTTAGAGACAACAATGTTTCCCTTAGTAAAATCTCTGGCATTTACTTATATTCAACAGAAAATAATACTATATGCGACAATACTATTCAAGATAATCTTAATGGCATATATATATATCCATATGCAGAAAATAACTCGTTCTTAAATAATCGTATCTTTAAAAATCAAAAAGGAATTGTAATTGCTTTTAGTAATAATAACACTTTTAATAACAACTCTATTTGTGAAAATTATCAAGAAGGAATAAACGCTACAAATAGCAACTGGAATGTTTTTATATATAACAATATTTCCGCAAACGGAAATTATGGTGTTGGTTTGGAATATTGCTTGAACACGACTATTTCTTATAACGACATTTCTAACCAAGATTACGCTTTATGTTTCTATCGAAGCAATTCTTCCATTATTTCTTATAATGTTTTAAGATATTATGTCGCAAATCGCACGGAAATCGAATCGAAATGGAACCTTTTTATTGGAAACACATATGTCTTGATTTCTGAGGGTCAGGGAGCTCTACCCTCAAACGATTTTTGGAGGGAATTAATGATTGCATCGATAGCCATTGCTTCTGTTTCAGCAGCAGGAGCAGTGCCGATTTATTTATTCAGAAAGCGAAAGAAAACAAAACCGTTTAAGAAATTCAAACAAATGGCACCCGCTCAACCATTACCTATTTTTGAAGATAATAAAAATGTCGTTGATATTTTTGACGATCACGCCAAGGGCATCGATCCTGTAGTGGCAGATACTATAGAGTTGACTATGTTTACGGCAGAATTTTTAAGAGAAATCGATCGATTTGGGTTTAGTGCTACAGAAAGAGCAGAATTCTTGCAAGATATGCGCCTATTTACTCCTCGAGAAAGAAACGAAATCGTTGAAAACATTAAAAAAAGGACGGAGCAAGCGAATTCAAGGCTTAAGAATTAAATTGCTGTGAGGATGCTGAAAGATGACCGAAATTATACTCGAACATGAACCATTGGTAATTGACCTGATTCAAGAGTATTTAGATCAAAATCGGTATTTCAACAAGCAAAAAATCGTTTCCTACCTTTCTTACCGGTTAAAAGAATCGTCCGTGGACATTAGCAGGGAAGGTATTCGCTACATTCTCAAGACGCTTGCGGAAAAAAAATACATAATGGAAGGATCAAAGCTCATTCGGGAAGAAGTATTATCAAACGAGAACAGGGAACAGATCTATAGATACATCAAGAGTCATCCAGGAACGAATTTTAACGGAATTTACAAATCCTTGGATCTTAACATTCCGGTTGTTGAATGGCACCTGAGCGTTCTTATCAAGTTTGGGTGCGTTATTAAGATGAAATTTGGTAATCAAGACGCTTATTTCCATGTGTCTGTCAAACCTAAGAACTATGCATTTTATCACATACTCAGCAAGAAAAAATCACGAAAAGTCATTGAATATTTGATGAAAAATAACGATGGAAGCACGAAAAATCAAATAGCAAACGCCCTTAATATGCACCCGAACACATTAAAAAAGATTTTAGAAAAACTAATAAATTACAGTCTTTTAAATGTAAACAAGGTTTCGAATAAAACCTTATATTTTCTGAATGAAAGGAAGTTCAAATTATTGAACTTGAGCTACGAATAATATTTTTCTCCTTGAGATTGAATTTTTTTGAGAAAATTGTTCTAATATAAAAGTTCACACCAAAAGGAATTTTATAATTGAGTTGTAAATAAGGTTTTTAAATTCTTGCACTATGTAAAGATCGCTTTAAAAATATTAAAAATAATTATGGTGATGGAGTTTAGCAGTTGCGAAAAATTAGATAAATTAGGGCATAGGATATATGCATTCCTGACAAATCCGAGAATCGTAAAAATATCTTTTTATGCGGCGACAATTACATTTTTATCGTGTCTTGCAATTGGATATCTCGTTGCGCAGCTAGATCTAGCGGGACCCGGCATTGACAAGCAAGGATTTAATATAATCGAGGATTTTATTAGCAACCTTGGAAATAGGAATTACGCTCCAATTACGAATTTTCTCGATGATGGTGCAATGTTCACCGCTCTATTTATGATCCCAATGGCGTTTTACATGGAAAAAATGATTAGTGGCGAAAAATTCGAGCCAGAATATGGGCTTATGAGAGCTAGGCTTGCGAGTTATGGACTATTAACGATGCTCGTTGGAATTATTGGATTATGGGGGATCGGATTTTTCAACGAAGAGATTGGAAGGGCTTTTGGTGATATAGCATTTGGACTCGATTTTCACCAAATATTTTCTGCCGTCGTGTTTCTTGGGCTTGGTAGTGCTGGACTGGTCTTTGGAATAGCCATCGTTTTTTATCGGACGGAATTTCCGAAAATTCTTGGCGTATACATGATATTCGTGCCATTCACTTTAGCAGTGCTTTATTTAACTAGTAATCCCTTGATTATTTGGCTTGAATGGCTACTGTTGTTTTCTTTATTCGGATATCTTATTCCTTGTGGGATTATAATAGTAAAACACATTAATAATATAACCAATAGGGATTTAAAGAAAAAATCAGGAGAAAGATTATCAAGTGCGATATCTAATGGAACACAAAAATTAAAAGAGCTTTTAACCTCTCCAAGACTGGTAAAATCCTTTATATACTTGTTTTTTATCATTTTCATTCCCTCTTTAATAGTAGGGTATCTCGTTGCAAACTTTTTTGATCCTGCCCGAGATGGTTTTGATATCGTGAGGAACTTCATCAGCGATATGGGCTCGTTGGATTACACCTACATTCCTAAATTCCTAGACGACGCCGCAATGATTTCAGCGTTTCTACTTATCCCCGTTATGTTTTACATGAAAAAAACATTCACTAACGCACCCTTAGAGGAAGAGCGGAAGAAGATAAGCTCGGTTTTTGCTAAAATCCTTACTAATCTTGGATTATTTTGTGGTCTTCTCTCAATGTTGGGCTTCTTTGGAATTGGATTTTTCTCTGAAGACACGAGTCGGGAATTAAGCCAAATAGATGTAGAGATATTTGGATTTCCAACGCACATGTTCTTTGCCATACTCGTTTTTGGAAACTTGGTTTTAACTGGAATCTTTATGGGCATATATTTGATTATATTTCCAAAATATACATCCTCTATCTTTGAAAAGAGAATCCCGCCTTTTGTTCTCGTTCTTTTGGGTCTTGAAATGATAATATGGCCTACGTTACATGCCATTGGTTTCGTCAGAAATTGTCCTCCTTCTCGACCTTTTCACGAATGGTTTATGTTATTTGCTATTTTATCGTGGTGCGTGCCCTTGTTTAGCCTCTTATTAAGTAAAGCAAGAACCGAGTCTTAATTCTTATTTTTTATCAATTTTTTTTTTTTTAAATTTTTTAATCGTAAAAATTTCACTTTTATGCCAAACACCATTATAATATTTTTTGCAAATTAGTTCAAATATAATAAAATAAAAGGTATTATAGAGGGAATATAATGATAAATTTAGAGAAAGATAGTCAAGATTACCAAGTTATTACTATAAAGGAAGTATTGGAAAAATATCCTTTAGTGGAATATCTATTGAGAGGAAAAAAACATTTTAAGAAAATTATAAATCCTTTTTTTTTTACAGCTTGTTTTCTACTAATCCTAACAAGAATATATGCAGAAGTTTTTAAAATTTTCTCATCTTACATTAAACAGTAATAAAGCTATCACAATTAACATTATATAATAAATAAGAAATTACAAGTGGTTTTTTTAAATGGTAACGCAATATATGGGATACGAACTCTTAGAAAAAATCCAATTGGGAGAATTGACAATCCAAGAGATTATTAACGCCCATTACGAGAGAATTGAAGAGACAGAACATCTAATTAAGTCCTTTACAAGCCTTTCAAAAGAAGGTGCCTTGAAAAAGGCGAAAGAATTCGATGTGATCCTCAAGAAGAAGAAAAATATTGGAAAGCTCGGTGGCTTACCCATTGCTATAAAAGATTGCATTTGCGTAAAAAATAGTCCTACAACATGTGCGTCCCGTATTTTAGAAGGATATCGTCCTCCTTACAACGCAACGGTCGTTGAGCGCTTAGTAGAAAAGGAAGGAGCTATCTGTATAGGACGGACGAATATGGATGAGTTTGCCATGGGGAGTTCCACTGAAAATAGTTGTTATGGTGCATCAAAAAATCCTTGGGATCTCGAGCGAGTTCCAGGAGGATCCAGTGGTGGTTCGGGAACATCTCTTGCTGCTTGTCAAACTGTTTTGGCTTTGGGTAGCGACACTGGAGGGAGCGTTCGGAGTCCCGCAGCGTATTGCGGTATTGTTGGATTAAAGCCCACTTACGGAAGAGTTTCAAGATACGGGCTCGTTTCTTATGCAAATTCCTTGGAACAAATTGGTCCAATGGCAAAATGTATTAGGGATTGTGCGCTTCTGCTCGAAATTATGGCGGGTAAAGACGAACTTGATTCGACAACGATGCAAAAACCAGTCGATGTTTACTCAAAGCAATTAGACACACCACTCAAGGGAAAAATTTTAGGGATTCCAAAAGAATTTTTTGGAGAAGGTGTGGAAAATCAAGTCAAGAAAAACATATTGAAATCAATAGACATTTTAAAAGATTTAGGCGTCAAAACGGTAGATGTATCCTTTCCTCACCTTGAATATACCATTCCTACTTATTACTTGATCGCAATGAGCGAAGCGAGTTCCAATCTTGCTCGATTCGATGGATTAAGGTACGGAAAAATGACAGAAAACCTCGAAGGCGATGTATTTGATGTGTTTAGTAGGACTAGAGGTGAAAAATTTGGTCCCGAAGTTAGACGGCGAATTATGCTTGGGTCATATGCCTTGTCCGCGGGATACTATGATATGTTCTATATTAAAGCTTTAAAAGTGAGAACGCTCATTAAGAACGATTTCCAAGAGGCTTTCAAGAATTGCGATGCAATTGCTTGTCCTACCATGCCCACAACGGCGTTCAAGCTAGGTGAACTATTAGAAGATCCATTGCAGATGTATTTAATGGATGTACTAACTTGTCCCGTAAACCTGGCTGGTTTACCCGCCTTGTCCTTACCCTGTGGCTTTGATGGAAACAATCTCCCCGTAGGATTCCAATTAATCGGAAACTATTTCGAAGAAGCTACAATTCTGAATCTTGGATATAAGCTCGAGCAAGAACTTAATATATATCGCAAAGTACCATCATTAAAAGGAGGTGTAAAAAAATGAGCAAATATGATGGTGTTATCATCGGATTGGAAGTTCACGTGCAACTTACGGAACTCAAAACGAAACTTTTTTGTGGATGTAGTAGCGATTATCGAGGGAAGGAACCAAACACGCTCACTTGTCCAATTTGCTTGGGTTTGCCTGGATCGCTACCAGTCACCAACGAAAAAGCTATACATTTTGCCACATCCTTGGCATTAGCCTTGAAATGTGATATAAATAAGAATTTTTACTTTTTCAGGAAAAATTATTATTATCCAGATTTACCAAAGGGATTTCAAATATCTCAATATAATAAAGCTGGAGGAAAAGCCTTTGCCGATGGAGGCATTATTAGTATCAAGAATGACGATCAACAAAAAGACATTCGCCTTAATAGAATCCACTTGGAAGAGGATCCCGCTCGAATAGTACACGAAGGAAGCATTGCCACTTCTCCTTATGCCCTCGTAGATTATAATCGGAGCGGAACGACGCTTATTGAAATAGTATCCGAACCTGATATGACTTCTCCTGCCGAAGCCAGGGAATATCTCAAACAACTCATTTCCATCGTCCAATACACAGGAATCAGCGACCCTGCTTTGGAAGGAGCGTTTAGAGTAGATGCGAATGTATCTTACAAAGGAAATGAGAGGGCAGAAATTAAAAACATTAATAGCATAAGAGAAGTAGAAAACGCCCTTGAATACGAGATTGGACTGCAAAAAAAGAGAGTTGAAAAGGGTGAAACGCTCAAACAGGAAACAAAACACTGGGATGGAACGAAAACCATCCCTCTCAGGAGCAAGGAGTTCGAGGCGGATTACAAATATTTTCCAGAACAAGACTTGGTTCCGTTTGAAATTGACGACATATATATTACTAAAGTAAGAAAAGTCCTACCAGAAATGCCTGATCAGAGAAAACTGCGTTATCAAGAAGAATTCCAACTATCTGAATTTGACGCGGGAATCCTCGTTTTAGACAAACAAATTGCCGATTTCTTTGAAAAAGGCGTAAAATTGGACGAATCCTTCGGCCCTGAAGAATATAAGCTATATTGCAATTGGTTAATGAACGATATTTCAGGTTGGCTAAACGAAAATAACAAAAAAATTAACGAAACCTCGTTAAAACCAGAACAAGTTATTGACTTGATTAATTTTATTAAAGAGGAAAAAATAACAGGAAAAATCGCAAAAACTTTCGTTCCC
>JAEOUI010000400.1 GCA_016839425.1 Promethearchaeota archaeon | reverse complement strand
ATCACTTGAAGTAAAATTTTATTCCTTATTTTTACAAGAGAGGTTTGCATATTAGTCCATATTTTCGTTCCGTTACTTTTTACTAATTGAATGTCAGAAAAAGGAGTTTCTTCCTTTTTCAAATTATTTTTAAATTGTATGAAGAGAAAGGGAAGATTATTTCTCAGCGTATCGGAATAATCCGAAAAATAATGTCCAATGATTTCTTCTTTTCTATACTCAAGAAGTTTTTCTGCCATAATATTACATTCGGTAATAATTCCTTTTAAATTGATGAGCACGATTGCAAATGGAGAATTTTCAACGAGATGCCTGTATTTTTCTTCTGATTTTAACAACTTTCGATTGCTCGAGGCAATCTCACGCTTGAGTTCCTCGTTTAATTGGTTCATCTTATTTTCTAAATTTTTACGCTCGGTAATTTCTCTAATCATTAATACAATTCTTTTTACATTATCGTGGCTAATAAAGCTTTTACCTTTTATTTCAGTCCAAAGCCATTTTCCATCCTTGCGTTTGAGCCGGATTTCACCAATGGCATCTCCTTCAATAAAACCCTTGTTTAATAATTTCACGCTTTTATCTCGATCGTCAGGATGGATAAAAATAATAGAGGACTTCCCTACCAGCTCTTCTTTTTTAAAACCAAATGTTTGAAATGCTATTTTCTCGTTAACATATTCTATTTGAAACTTATTGTTTAGAACTATGATTATATCACTTGCATTTTCTAAAATAAACGATGAAATATTTCCTTGAAGGGTTTTCTTCTTCGAAGAACTCATCCTACTTTGCGTCATTTTTAGCGATAAAAGCCTGCTATTCTTATTAACCTCATTAGAAATAATAAAAAGTGATCTATTTAATTCTTCCTTTTTTAAACGAATAAAATTAGAAAATAATTTTTAAAAAATCTATTAAAATTCAAATATAATCTATTTTAATTTAAGTTTTGATTAACTAATTTGTTCAAAAAATTATCTTCTTTGATAATCATTGATACCTTTTTTAAGGATCTTGTTTTCTAATTTAATAAAATATAATTTGACATGAAACAGAGAGATCCTTACTATGCAACCTTCAGAATCACAACTCATCATAAATAACTTAAATAAAGTATTCATACCTCATAGATCCGTCTTGGAGATGGAAGCGTTAATATCCATGTTTCTCGTGGAACACAACTACGACGAGATCAGGGAAGTATCCGAAAAAAGACCCTCAGCAGATAAGCTCTGCGGCCTTTTAGATTTACAAGACGAACCCATTTTCAAGAACATTGTTGAACGTTTTATTAATATAACCGTAGACAAGTTAAAACCCATCGCAATGTACTCGAGAAAACACCACGACATCAATCGAATGGGAAATGTCGTGGCGTATACGAAAACCAGACAACCACTCTTTCTGGCATTATATAGACTCAAATACAAGTTTCTGCTTATTAAAAGGTTTTTAGATAAATATGTCCAAAACAATTATCGACTTGAATCGAGCGATCCAACAGAAAAGTTGCATAATGTGTTATACAAAAACTTCTACGAAAGCAACATGAATTCTTTCAAGTTAATGTTTCCCGAAAGGCAAGTATCAGATCGGGTTAAAAGGAAGTTGGATTTATCTGGGAGCATTCTCAGCGAGGACATCGTGGATATGGCGACATTTGAATATTTTACCTTGGATGATAGCAAGACTAATTACATCATGAGGAGCATCAAAGCCTCTTTATTCGCTGCAAAGCTCATGTTTACGAAAATAGATGTGTTGAGCCCGTTTAAGACCGAGGACATACAGATAGATGTGGAAATCACCATGCTGAGCAACGACTTCTTACCGGCAATGATACCAGCGTTGTCAAAATATCATTCCGAAAACAACCTCGAGATGATAAAAGAGACGCTCTCTGCGATAGATTTTCTCATGAAAAAAGTGTTCGAAGGCATAAATAAGGCCGTGGAAATCGCTTCGGGAGGAAATATCGTGCTTGGATTAGACGACAATCTTTACGAGAAAGAAATAATCTGAGACTCATAGTTCAATTATCTTTCATAATTTTCCAAAATTTATTGTAATTTTCTTAATATCAAATACCTTTTAAAATTCTATCAAGATTGGAAATCTATTTAAAAAATATCTTATTCAAGGGTCACGACATTGAATTCAAAAGAAACTGATAAAAATAAATCCAATACAAAGAGAAAAAACGAACGCTTGAGAGAAGAAACATTGAGGAAGTTGCAATCGAGAGATTATCAAGAAGTTGTATTTTCAAAAACGATCAAGATGCTCTTTTTACAATAGCAAATACTCATGGATTGAATTTAATAGAAGAAATGAAAATAAAAAAAGAAGAAATAAATCTCATATTCCTAAAGAAAGGCAACCAAATGAATTATCATCAATCCAAGAAATTGTGATTTATAAGAAGAAAAGCCCATACAAGAGCGAATGCTCCAAAAAATTAAGAAATAAAAATAAATACTTAAAAAATTATAAATCTCAGAATTTAATCGTGATTCGATAATAATTTTGATAAATTCGTCAGAATGGCTTGTGCTTCGGTCATGATCCCATCGACCAATTCCTTAACGGTTGGAATAGAGTGAATTCTTCCCGTAACAACGCCTCCGAGCACGAGGGCCTCGTTGCTTGGTTTATCTTTCATTAGATTCTCAAAACCTTCCATTTCTAATTCAAAGATACCGGGTGTAGAACTACACGGAACCCCCCGATATAAATCTGGTGCGTTTTGAATAGTCTCACCAACTAGTTTCAAGGACATATCGTTCCGTAGAAATCTCATTGGACCAAATATGCCTCTGGCAACAACGGTTTCGGTTTCGGCTCTTTCAACGATTGCTTCCTTCCATTTTAGTTCGAAATCCGATTCTTTCGTTGCGATAAAACGAGTTCCCATTTGAATGCCGACCGCTCCTAACGCCAGCGCTGCCGCAAGCGAAGCACCATCGGAATATCCCCCTGCACCTACTACGGGTACTTTAACGGCTTTTACGGTTTCAGGAAGCAATACCATTGAAGATGCGTCGCGCCAGGCACAATGTGCGCCACCTTCTCTTCCAGAAGCAACGATCATATCCACGCCTGCCTTTTCCGCTCTCTTAGCGCCTCTCACGCTTGGGCAAACATGAGCCCAAATAATATCGGGTAGTTTTTCTTTAATTGGAGTTAGAATTTGCTTGGCCCCTAATGATTGAGCGTTTATAGCCCAAGGTAATGGATCGCCAGCAGAAGTAATTATCGCCGCAAAATTCTTTTTGATGTCGGGTTTTTCTTCGAAAATTTCGATAATTACATCAATGAAAACTTTCGCTTCCTTGATAAATTCGGCAGATACAGGTATGTTAGCTCCAAATTTCGCATTAGGAGTATCTTTTACAGCTTTGTAAACTCTTTCGATTGTTTCTTTAAAAACATCCCTCGGTGTCCCCGTCCCAAAGACCAGCTCCGTGGCCTCTTTTGGAGCAACCACTCCAGGAACCATGCCCACGGTAGAAATTAACCCTAAGACCCCCGCTTTTGCTGCTGCAATGCACAAATTATTAGTGGAATAAGGGCCCATTCCAGCTTGAATTATTGGATATTTTGTACCGAGTAACTCTTGAAATTGTGTTTTTATCATTTTTCCAATTTTAATGTTATTAGTTGATTCAAATGAATATTTTATTCATTGGTCAATGAATTGGAAAATATGACATTCGATTTTAGATTTTCGATTATACTAGGATAATAACAAAGAATGTTTGTAATCATTTTTTAAAGAAAAAAACCTTGCGAATTCAATGAATTCGCTTCGGACCATTTATTAATTTTTTCCCTGCAAAAACGCGTCAAAATCTGCAATCAATTTATCTATCTCTAACTTTCTTGCGTCTAATTTTT